>NZ_JAHLRC010000001.1:0-222056 GCF_018919545.1 Citrobacter sp. S46_ASV_140 | reverse complement strand
TGGGGGAACAGAGGGCGATCGCTCAAATGGTATGCTGGTTTATTTCATGTAAAAGAATAAAATATCTGTATAAAATCATGCCACTGGCAATCTGCATCAACTCTCCGGGTAAACAGGGTTAAGATAAGCATTTCCCCGGTTTAATACAGGTATACAAAAGTGGATAGAGATCTAACAAACAGCAGCCTGTTCAATGATGATCCCGTACTTCATGCAACATGGCTGTACTATCAGGAAGGCAAAAGCCAGACTGAAGTTGCATCTATCATGGGGGTGTCCCGCGTCACGGTTGTCAAATACCTGCAAACAGCCAGGGAAAATGGACTGGTTCATATCAACCTGGATGTGAATGTCTTTGGATCTATCGACGCAGCTTTGCAAATTCGCGATAAATTCAATCTCCAGAGAGTGATCATCGTGCCTGATGGCGAACATGCCGGAAAACGTGATGATACAAAGCTGATGCGTACTCGTCTTTCACGTGCCGGTGGCATGTATCTGAATCAGGTAATTGAGAATGGTGATGTGCTGGGGGTTGCCTGGGGAAGAACAATCCATCAGATGAGCAAAACCATGACGCCGAAGTCATGTAAAAATGTCACCGTTATTCAGATGCTCGGTTCCATGCCCTCTCAACCAGACCTGACGATTATTGAATCCTCATCGCAAATCGCTTACAAGCTTTCAGGCCGTGTCGCTTCGCTTCATGTTCCTGCCGTGGTATCAAGTGCCAGACTGGCCATGGAATTACAGGCAGAGCCTATTATTCGATCGAATTTTGACGTTCTGACTCGCTGTACGAAAGCCTTTTTTGTCGTGGGTAACGCGCTTGATGAAAATCCCCTGATTCGGGTGGGCGTGCTGAATAAGAAGGAAATGCAGACGTATCGGGATTTAGGCGCAGTAGGTGTCATTTGTGGCCGCTTCTATGACAAGGAAGGGATGCCCGTCGTGGCTGATGTTGACCAGCGTATTCTGGGAATCAGTCTGGCTCAGTTAAGGCAGATTGAACGGAAGATCTTTCTTGCTGGTGGGGAAAGAGGCTATGACGCAACGTTGGGTGCCCTGCTGGGAGGATATGTCACGGACCTGATTGTTGATGAAGGAACGGCAGAGTTTTTGCTGGCGTGTGAATTACCACACTAAAAGAATGAACAACTGCCCCATGTGGATATGGGGCAGGATTTTATTGATTAGCGGCGATAATAAGAACAATACCCACAATGTATGAAATAAACATGGTCAGCAGCAGTTTATTGGTTCCGGCTGGCGCACTGGCAAATTCTCTCCAGATGAAGACCCCCCAGATCACGGCAATCATCGTGGCACCCTGTCCCAGACCGTAGGAAATGGCATAACCCGCCTGACCAGACGCAATCAGACTGAATGCAAGACCGACACACCAAATCATACCGCCCAGCCAGCCGCAAACATGATCCCGTAAACTCCCGGAAAAATACATTTTCCCGTTGACAGGTTCTCCTGAAATAGGCTTTTTCATGACCAGCGTGTTAAGGATAAAGTTCGACAAAAACAGCCCTATGGCAAACAGGACAAGTGCTGAGTACGGCGTCATCAGACCGCTGGCAGGCTGACTGAAATTGTCAGACATGGAGTCAGCCAGGAAGCGGAAAAACCATCCCATGATGATACCCGCCAGAATGGCAGTGATGAGACCTTTATTACGACGGGATTTATCCGCCTCCTGCGTGACACGACCATAGGCTATCGCGGTAAAAATAATGGCGATCACAACGCAGGCGACACCGAGGAACAGAATGAGCGGATCGCCCTGCGGATTGCCGATATAGGTGGTGATTACACCCAGAGCCAGTGCCAGCCCCACACCCACAGGAAAAGCTACCGCCATACCGGCAAGATTAATAGAAGCTACCAGAAGGATATTGGAAATATTGAAAATAATCCCTGCCAGTATTGCCGACATCAGACTACTACTGCTCGCCTGCTGAATATCAGGTATAAAGCTACGACCGGCTTCGCCCATAGAACCCAGCGTGAAGGCAAATAACAAAGAACACAGCAATAATCCAATTGAATAATCCCAATAGAATAGAGGAAACTCCCATTTTTTATTGCTGACAAGTTTGGTTGTATTCGCCCATGAACCCCAGCAAATCATGGTAATAAAACACATTATTATGGCGACAGCATACGATTCCACGATAAACATAAATAACTCCTTGTGGTAGTTATAATCAATCGTTGTGGACAGAGGGGATAGCAGCCATTCCGCGAATGGCTGCTATATGTTATTAATTAAAATAAAGCTGTAATTACGCTTTCAAACCATACGTTTTGAATTTTTCAAGAACGATGGTCATTTCGGCTTCAGACAGAACGGGAACATCGTGATGTAATCCGCCACATTTGATGTATAAATCAGCCAGCGTCTCGGTTTCACCCGCCAGCCACAACGTCTTTTCCAGCGTGACGTCCATGGCCAGCATACCGTGGTGCTGCATCAGCAAGGACTTACTTTCTCTGATCCCTTTAGATACACTGTCGGCCAGTTCAGGGCTGCCAAAGGTATAATAGGGAATACAGGGAATATGATCCGTCCCCGATACCGCCACCATATAATGAATGGCCGGAATTGAATGATTATGTATTGCCACCGCCGTGGAATTCACCGCATGCGTATGTATGACAGCATTCAACTCTGGTCTGGCTTTATAACACGCCAGATGAAATAACCATTCACTTGATGGTATTTTACCCGCGTCAGGTACTCCCTTATCGTCTACAAAGACAATCATGTCCGGCGTCATCTTTGAATAAGCGATCCCACTCGGCGTAATCAACATGCCACCGGTATATCTGGCACTCACATTACCTGATGTTCCTTGATTAAGACCTGACGCATTCATTTCCCGACAAGTGGAAATGATATTTTCTGCTAATTTGATCCTTTCCATTCTTGCTCCTTAACAGCACTGGCCGTCGCTAGAGTGAGTTACTCTTAAGGTCAGCAAACATCCCCGACAGCGCTGACTCACTGGCGGCACAGACTCCCCGTTCAGTAATGAGGCCGGTGATATATTTGGCAGGCGTGACGTCGAAAGCATAGTTTCCGCAACGTGTTCCTTCAGGGGCAATATTCACCCAGCTCAACTCTCCATGAGGGTTTATCCCGTAGACATGGGACTGTTCCTTTCCGTCACGTTGTTCAATCGGAATGGTTTTTCCGTCTTCAATAGTCCAGTCAATGGTGGGTGAAGGTAAAGCGACGTAAAAGGGCACATGGTTATCATGGGCGGCCAGCGCTTTAAGATAGGTGCCTATTTTATTACAGACATCTCCTTTGGCCGTTGTTCGATCGGTCCCGACAATACAAAGATCAACGTCGCCGTGCTGCATCAGGTGACCTCCCGCATTGTCGGCAATCAGGGTGTGAGGAATGCCATGTGATCCCAGTTCAAATGCCGTGAGCCCTCCCTGATTGCGTGGCCGCGTTTCATCCACCCAGACATGAACGGAAATTCCGTTTTCATGCGCTTTATAGATGGGGGAAAGTGCCGTGCCCCAATCTACGGTCGCCAGCCATCCTGCGTTGCAGTGCGTCAGGATATTTACCACACTGCCTGCCGGTTTTTTCTGGGCTATTTCGCGAATGAGTTCTGCGCCATGTAATCCAATTTGTTCACACAACGCGACATCTTCCTCGGCAATTTCTGCCGCCAGCGCCCAGGCCACATCCTTGCGCTCTGATATACAGAGATTCTTCAGTGTGGCTATCATCCTGTCGAGAGCCCATTTGAGGTTAATTGCCGTTGGTCGGGTTTTGATAAGAAGGTCATAGTAACGCTGCAGACCCATGTCACTGGCATCGTGATTCATTCCCAGCGCGATACCATAGGCTGCAACGACACCAATAAGCGGAGCGCCACGAACCCACATCTCCTGAATAGCCGTAGCGGCCATTTCCGCAGAGGTAAGCGCCACCACCTCGAACTTAAAAGGCAACTTAGTCTGATCGATGATTTCTACCGCTTTTCCATCCCCGGAAACCCAGACCGTACGGTAGTGTTTACCTTTAATATTCATAATGACCTCTTACTTAACCTTCGCAGACTGGATGACGGAGTCCATATTTTTAAACTGGCGGGCATTGACGATAAGATCGCGCGCCATGGTCAAAGCGCGTCGTTCACATTCTGCGCGAAGCTCTGTATTTTCAATCTGTTTCAGCTCGGCAACGCCAGCAAAACCAATGATCCGGCGATTCATTTCCATGCCGGCATTCACCAGGGAATCTTCAAGTAGGGTGGCAAAAAACTGATCCTGTGCGTCCTCAAGAGCGGCCCTGTTCTGTTGATACATTTCTGTCGGCCACGCGTCGCCCTGTGTTTTGTTGTCCCAAAGCTGACGGAACTCCCGGGTGAAAACGGACCAGGTTTGGACAATCTGCTGAAGCAGCCATTCCTGATAGTCAGCGCGACGTTGCTCATTCGCATCCCACCCAGGGCGTGAGAAGAACGCCAGCAGAATGTTGCCAATATAATTGCCGATATCAAACGCCATTGGACCCATGAAACCGAATTCTGGATCTATCACTTTGGTATCCGTGTCGGTCACCATGATTGACCCTGAATGAAGGTCACCATGTAACAATGCCTGCGCTTCTGTCATAAATTTGTACTTATAACGCATGGCAACCTGGATCATCTCTACATCAGCCCAGGCCTTATGGACGGCATCGTCCAGTTCAGGAGAAGTCCAGTTATTCCGTTCAGCGTTGTAATAGGGCTCTGTGAAGATCAGATCTTCCGTAATTTTGCACAGCTCATGATTCAACGAGAACTCGGCAGTAAGCGCTTTTTTCTGTTCTGCTGACATGCCAATGTCAGACGTATTAAAGAGAGTCTGAGCTAAAAATCTGCCGATATCTTCTGCTAGCTTAGGGAATTTTTTACCGTTAATCAGTTCCTTACGCAGAATTACGTGAGGCGTCAGATACTCCATGGCAAACAGTGCCATTTCCGGGTCGTAAAAATAGACCTGCGGAATCAGTGAGTGACCCGCGTATTTTGCTTCTTGACATAAAACGTTGTACTCAAAGCCTGCTCGGCTCAGAGATAAAGGCCATCCTTCGCCTCCCGCACGAAGCCAAGGCAAAGCTTGTTTTACAATGATGGTTTTATGCGTCCCTTCAACGATAAACACCATGTTCAGGTTTCCGTCCCCCACTTCTGAAACTTTCCACTCTTCAGGTAACCCTCCCGGTTCGCATGAAGGGGTCAGTCTGGATGAGAGATAACCCGGCAGCGTGTCACATGTCAGCGGCTTGTAACCTGATGGAATTGAATCCGTCATAACAGTTCTCCTTGTCTACACAGAATGATAATCAACTTGTCACATGACAACTATACATTATCAAATGTAAATTTATTTGTGACGTATGTAGATTTTTTGAACTGGAGAAAATTAAAAATGATGTTGTATGGAGTCATGATCCTTACAGGAACCAGTAGAGGCAAGCATCCATCATTACAATATAATTCATGTTGTTATATCGCAGTAATAGTACTGCATGGGGAATTATTACGGGCAATCTTAGGCGAAAGGAAGTATTGAAGTGACAGAATAAAACCATACTTGTTTTTATACATATGTATTTTTCTGTTGTCTTTTGTTTTGACGACACATGGTATTTGTCATGCCGATGCTAATAGACAGATAGATTCTAGGGCCAACAGCCCCATCATCATGATGGAGCAACAGAGGTGAGTCTAACGTTCCCGCACTTCTTATCGATCGGCACTAACGATCAATATCGAGAAACTGATCTATCAAAACGATTATCTTTCTTGCAACCTGCCTGGTTATCCTTGCCTTACATTGCACGCAGAAAAGCCCTTTATTACGGTTAGTTATCTAGCTGAGGCTTGCTACGCCCATTTTCCATGTACCCCAAATCAAGAGGTCTGAATCACCACAGGTTTAACAGACACCTCGGACTCATTTGAAATGGCTTAAAGAGAGGTGCACATGAGCAGTAAGCGTTATCCTGAAGAGTTTAAAATTGAAGCAGTTAAACAGGTTGTTGATCGTGGCTATTCTGTTTCCAGTGTTGCAACACGTCTCGATATCACTACCCACAGTCTTTATGCCTGGATAAAGAAGTAGGGGCCGGACTCATCCACCAACAAAGAGCAGTCAGATGCTCAGGCCGAGATCCGCCGACTCCAGAAGGAGCTGAAGCGGGTTACTGACGAACGGGACATATTAAAAAAAGCCGCGTACTTCGCAAAGCTGTCCGACTGAGGTACGCCTTTATCCGTGACAACTCCTGTTGCTGGCCTATTCGTCTGCTCTGTAGGGTGCTGGATGTTCATTCCAGTGGTTTTTACGCCTGGCTTCAGCAGCCGCATTCTCAGCGCCACCAGGCAGATCTGAGACTGACGGGACAGATCAAACAGTTCTGGCTGGAGTCCGGTTGTGTTTATGGCTATCGCAAGATCCATCTGGACCTGCGGGACAGCGGGCAACAGTGCGGAGTGAACAGAGTCTGGCGACTGATGAAGCGTGCCGGGATAAAGACTCAGGTCGGGTATCGACCCCCATGAGCGCGTAAAGGTGAAGCCAGTATCGTGACACCCAACAGACTCCAGCGGCAGTTCAACCCGGAAGCACCGGATGAACGTTGGGTAATGGACATAACTTACATCCGAACCCACGAAGGCTGGCTGTATCTGGCCGTAGTTGTTGACCTGTTCTCGCGCAAAGTTATCGGCTGGTCAATGCGACCCCGGATGACAAAAGATATTGTTCTTAACGCACTGCTGATGGCTGTATGGCGACGTAATCCCCAAAAACAGGTGCTGGTTCACTCAGACCAGGGCAGTCAATACACAAGTCATGAGTGACAGTCGTTCCTGAAGTCACACGGGCTGGAAGGTAGCATGAGCCGTCGCGGTAACTGTCATGATAACGCGGTTGCAGAGAGCTTTTTCCAGCTACTGAAACGCGAACGGATAAAGAAATAGATCTACGGAACGCGTGAAGAAGCCCGTAGCGATATTTTTGATTACATCGAAATGTTTTATAACAGTAAGCGTCGGCATAGTTCAAGCGATCAGATGTTACCGACAGAATACGAAAAGCAGTATTATCAACAGCTCGGAAGTGTCTAGATTATCCGTGGCGATTCACCGACGCTCCTATAAAAAAGTAAACCGCTACTATGCTAAATTCAGGTCCGCAGATAAAAAGTATGAGAAAGAAGATCAGATAACCCCTCTTCAGGCCAGCGCCATCAAAAAGCGTGGTACCCGATATGCACGGACGTATGAAATATTTGTCGATCGCAACGGCAACTATCGTGTTTCAAAATTAAATAAAGAAAAGAGTCCACAGGATAATCGATGGCCAACATTATTATTTTTCTCATTGCTAAGTGGGGTTGGTATTATTACTTGTAGCTATTCCTTTAAAAAATAGCGAGCATAATTTTAAGCAAAAACTACAATTAAAAAGTAAGATTCAGCCCTTCCCCCATATCGTTACAGTAAACGTTTTTAATGCGGATTTGTCTCAGCATATTTATGCCTATCGCTAAAATAATGACAAAGGCATGAAAGAAAAAAGGAAATATTATGAGCGTAATGATAATCTCCCGAGACCATTTTTTTTCATTCGGACTCACTACCGTTTTACGCGAGGGGGGATTGTGTGTTTACCCCGTGTTATTTAAAAGCATTACAGATATTATAAAGACTGTTTTTATTAATAAAGGTGATGTTATTATTATCGATGTTGACAGTTTTTCAGATACTACATTTCTGCATCATGACATCAATAAAAAATGTCACTTTATCTATATATTTGATTTACCGCTCCGTTTTCTTAAGATGAACCACAGTTTTTATCTAAAAAAGACCCATCCGGTTACATTATCAAGAGCCTGCAAAATGCAACCGAAATAAGCCATCCTGTCATCAACAGTCGAAATATGAGAAATCTGGAACTTTTTAACCAAGGGCACAGCATTCAAGGCATTGCTGATGAAATTAACATGTGTAAAAAAAGTGTCTACCGAATAAAAAATGAAGTTGTCATCAACAGTGGTTTTTTAAAATTCCATCCTGCTTTTACAATGTATACAATGATTATTTTACTGCAATTACTACCATGAGAAATCACGGCCAATAACCTTATATTTCATTTCAGGATATAGCGATAACTTTTATTGCCAGAATGAATTCTTGCAATCTATTTCCCGGCACATGAGGGTTGCCGGGTATTCTTCATGCCTGATACGGGCGTGATTTGATCAATGCAGGCCGTGTGAATCCCAGACATTACCCCGCCGTTCAGACTTGGCAAGAGTTTGAAATGGTACCGATAATGGAGTCGAACATACGACCTTCACATTACGAAAGCAAGCCAACTCCAAAATGAGTACAACAATGAGTACATTTAAGACAATCCAACAAACAAAGCAATATATATCAATTACATAATACCAAAATCACGGTTTAACGTCTGACTTCAACTCGCTGAGCAGGCTGATGAACTGACCATCCTCCAGAAGGCCGCGACATACTTCGCGAAGCGTCTGAATGGCCTGCGGCCTGAGGATGACCTGGATGTGCCTGCAGGCTTGAGGAAATTGCCCAATAAAATCATTGTTATCTCTTACTCATCCGGTCCTTATGTGCTGTATGCGAAACAGTGAAAAACCACAAAGCCCCGCGTAGCCTGCGAGGCTTTGCTATCTGGTGCGTTACGTCATCTGACGGGCAATATACCCTGCCCCTTTGATCGCCAGTTGGGCGATCTCGTCTTTATCACAGATAAAATGGACCGGGTTCTCAAGTCCATATCGGCTGCGCCATATAGAACGATACATTTCGCAGCGCTGCCGCTTGCCTGTCAGCACAATGTCGCCTTGCAGAGAAAAGCCTAAACGCTCGGCCTCATCAAAGAGTTTCATGTCATCCGCCGCCAGCGCCGCCTGACAAAAAAATGTTCTTTCGACTGCGGTGCACGGCAACGAGAACTCGATAAAACGCGTAAACAGCAGCGTGCGCAGAAGGCCCGCATGATGCACGCTATCACAGGCATATTGCAGGATGTCCGCCGAGAAAAAATCGTCATCCTCTTCTTCCAGCATACTGGCGCCAATAAACGTCTCTTTTTTCAGCGCCGCATAAACCTGCCCGCTCAGACTGGTAATACTGCCGGCGATTCTTCCCTGCGCGTCAATGTGGATAAGCTTGGTTGTTGAACCCAGTTCGATCATCGTCAGCGGCAGGTTCCTGTAAAGCGACGTCATCAGCCCCACGGCCTGAGTCTCTTCCCCGCGCATCAGGTCGATATCCCGCAGGCTGGACCAGCTACGATCCGCCTGCGCATTTTTGATACCAGGGACAAAACGGATCTCCAAATCCAGAGGCAGTATTGCGGGATCTTTTACCTTCACCACCCGGGAGACAAGCTGCTCAAGGCTCACCGGAGCGGTGATATGCGGTATCTCCAGCAGCCCGAGGTTAGAGGTGATCATTCCCGAGGCAATCGCAAAACGCACATCACCGGGCGTCAATTGGTTAGCGTGCAGCAGTTCACTTATCCCTGCGGCAATGGCGTCTCTGAAATCCCCCTGAGAACGGGCCTTCCCGGAGTTAACGCCAACAGCGAGGAGATGTTCAGCAACGATCTCCTCATCGCGTAACAAATAGAGCCGGGTCTGGGTTGAACCGCTGTCGATGATAATAATCATAAGCTTGCTCCTGAGGCGGTGACGTGGGTTTAGAGGCTTTGCTGATAAATGGCGCGAATCTCATCGGCGTCAGGCACGCGGGGATTATTCGCAAGCACGACACGCATCGTGGTAGTGGCATTGCCAATAAACCAGTCGAAATGTTCCTCTTTAACGCCCAGAGAGCTGAGCGACGGCAGCATATTGACGTAGCCCAGCAGCGAACGCACCGCATCAATACTGCTTCTCGCCGCTTCTTCTTCGGTCATATTGAGGGTATTCACGCCAAGCGCTTTGGCGATAGCGGCGAATTTTTGCGGCGCGCTTTGCCAGGTGAATTCCATAAAGGCCATGTAAATGGCGGCAATGCCTTCGGCATGTACGACATCAAGCAACCCGCCCATCGGGTGCTGCAACGCATGGGGCAATGTCGTCCCGGCACAATCAATCGCCATACCCGCCAGCGAACTGGCAAAAGTGACTTTTTCCCACGCCTCAATATTGGTGACATCGTCATAAACCTGCGGTAAATATTTGCCAATCAGCTCAAGCGCCTGTAATGAAAGCATTTCACTCATCGGATGGGCATTTTTCGAAATAAATGACTCCAACGAATGAAACAGGACATCAGCTCCCGGACCGGCAATAACGCGCCGGGGTAACGTCAGCATTAATAAAGGATCAATAATTGCCGCCTTCGGATAAATCAGCGGATTCACCAGCCCTTTTTTGTCATTGGTTTGTGGATTCGTAAATACCGCCGTTTTATTCGCTTCGCTGCCCGTGCCTGCGGTAGTCGGAATTAACACTACCGGTAGCGCCGAATCAGCCGGAGTTTGTCCAAATACATAGTCCCAAATTCCTCCGCTATTACAGGCCATAAAGGCAATGCCTTTTGCCATATCCATCGCGCTTCCCCCGCCAATGCCGACAATCACATCGCATTGCTGTTCACGGGCGAACGCAGCCCCTTCATCGACAAGGGTTGAAAGCGGGTTCTGCATGAAACGATCAAAACAGACGGACGTCACGCCCGCCTGCGTCAATACATCAACCAACGCCGCCAACTGCCCCGTAGGCTTCGCACTATCTGAAGCAATGATCAGCGCCTTTTTGCCGTATTGCGCGGTAATTGTTCCCGCCTGTGCCAGTTTCCCCTGGCCAAAATAGAAATTAACCGGATTAACGAAATTAAATCCTGACATAATTTTTCCCTTATGGTGTGAATTCACGATGAAGTTAATGCGGCGCGCGATGCCCATTAATAATCAGCCATTCGCCTGAACGAGAAGCTACTCAATACGCATCACCGACAGTCCAAAATATATATTTCACCCTGAACCTCAATTGTGATTACTATCGCTTTATTCACCCTAATAATCCCTATATATGAAACACGAGTTTATAATGTGGTATTGTGTGAGCGAATTCATATTTCCAGTTAATTGACTATGGAAATATACCGCCATCAAATAAGCGACCAGGCGGAAATTATCATGACCTCCTCTCCTTCGACTGTGAACGGTGTACAAACGTTACTGCGCGGACTGGCTGCCATCGAAGCGGTTGCCGCAGGACATCATGATTTACGCGCAATCAGTCAGCACATTTCCGCACCGCGCAGTACAACGCATCGTCTGATCAGCGCCCTGGTCGCTCAACGATATTTGCGACAAATTTCCAGCCGGGGCTATTTTCTCGGGCCAAGACTGATTGAGCTGGGCGGCGCATCGCTTGCCGGTTATCCGCTACGCATCGCCGCCCGCCCGCTGCTCGAAGCGCTGGCTCAGCTCACTCAGGACACCGTCCATCTCGGCATTCGCGAGCAAGGCGACGTGTTGTATATCGATAAAATTCCCGGTACCCGCGGGCTGGAGATGCGCTCGCGCGTTGGGCACCGTATGCCGCTGTTTTCGACTGGCATTGGCAAAGCGCTGATGCTCGGCGCGACGATGGCGGAATGGCAGCACTTTTATCGACTGCATAATCCCGGCGCGGACGCCGGTTCCTTTATTCGCAGCATGCACCATTACGCTGAGCGCGGTTACACCCTGGATCTGGAAGAGAACGAGCTCGCCATCCGCTGCGTGGCGGCACCGATTCGGGATGCCGGAAATCATGTTGTCGCCGCTATTTCTGTCGCCAGCATCGCCCCCTACATGCCGGATGAACGCATGCAGGAGCTCAGCGGCATCGTAAAACGTTACGCTGAGGACATTTCCGCAGAGCTGGGCTGGGTGGCACATCGAACCTCTCTGATTTATCCCTTCGTCTCTACGCATGCAAAAGGATCCTGATATGACTGCATTGATCGCCCTGGATTGGGGAACCAGCGCGCTACGCGCCTACCGCTTAGCCGCAAACGGTACCGTGACTGCACGGCGGGAACTTCCCCACGGCATCATGAAATTACCCGACGCGCCCAATCGGCTGATGAGCTTTCGTCTGGCCTTCGACCTGGCCTGCGCAGACTGGCTGGCAGGCGATCCCGCCTGTCCGGTTATTGCCAGCGGCATGATTGGCAGCGCCCAGGGCTGGCAGCCCGCGCCCTATTTGCCTGCGCCCTGCGATGCTCGTCAGTTGGCGGAGCAGTTAACCCGCGTCGATGTCGATGACCAGCGCTGCTTCTATATCATTCCAGGCGTTCAGCAAACGAACCTTTTGCCGGAAGTGATGCGTGGAGAAGAAACCCAGGTGTTCGGCGCAATCGCGGGTGATGAACGCCTGCGTGATGTTCAGGCCAGCGGCAGAGAATCGCTGATTGCCCTGCCCGGTACACATTCAAAATGGGTGAGCGTCACGCAGGAGAAAATTGACCGCCTGCGTACGTTTATGTCGGGGGAACTTTACGATGTGCTGCGCCACCATTCGATACTGGGGCTGACGATGCAGCCCCCTGAAGCTCCTGACTGGCAGGCTTTTGCTGAAGGCATCCGCGTCGCCCGCCAGCAGCCAGGCAATTTGCTCGGCTCTCTCTTTTCGGTGCGTACCCGGCTCCTTTGTCAGCAGCTATCGCCGCAACAACAGCCGGACTATCTCTCGGGTCTCCTGCTGGGCAATGAGCTTGCCATCGCGCTGGATGGGATCTCCGCCGATACCGACATCACCTTAATTGGTTCGCAGCCGTTGTGTCAGCGCTACCAGCGCGCCATGGCGATTTTTGAATGCCGCAATCCGGTGTATATCGCTCCCGGTGCGGCGGAACAGGGAATGTGGCAGGTAGCGCGTTACGCCAGTCTTGTGGCCTGATTTCCCGTTGACCTTTTTCTCGACCAACACCAGGAACTGACTATGGATTTTATCACCACGCTACGTCAAACCGGTCTGATTGCCATTCTGCGCGGTATACCGCCCGAACAGGTTGAAGCCGTCGGAGCCGCCCTGTATGAACAGGGATTCCGCATCATCGAAGTCCCGCTTAATTCGCCTGAACCCTTGCTGAGTATTTCACGTCTGCGTCGTATTTTACCTTCGGACTGTTGGGTGGGCGCTGGAACGGTGATGACCGTGACTCAGCTGCATGACGTGGCGCAAAGCGGCGGCCAGCTGATTATCTCTCCCCATACCGATCCGGTATTAATTGAAGAGACAAAGCGCGCGGGATTGATAAGCCTCCCCGGGGCGGCGACGCCAGGCGAGGCTTTCAGCGCGCTGGCGAAGGGAGCGGATGCGGTGAAACAGTTTCCCGCTGAGGCGATCCCTCCCGTCGTGGTGAAAGCGTGGCGCGCCGTGATCCCCGCGGCGATCCCGCTGCTGCCCGTTGGTGGAATCACACCGCAGGCAATATCCGACTATCGCGCTGCCGGAGCCAGTGGATTCGGCCTTGGCGGCGCGCTTTACCAACCAGGTATGACAGCAGAGCAAGTGGCCAGTCGCGCCGCTGACTTCGTGACCGCCTGGAGAACGTCCTCGCCCCTTAATACATAAAAAGAACCAAACGGAGTTGACTATGAAAATTCAAAAATTTACCTCTGGATTATTAACCTCGCTGTTAGCCGCCAGTTCATTACTGCTGGCAAGCCCGACTCAGGCGGCAGATTATCCTACGCGCCAGATAGAGCTGATCGTCCCCTTCGCCGCTGGCGGCGGCACCGATCTGGTGGCGCGCGCATTTGCTGAAGCCTCTAAACCGCACTTTCCGGTCGGCGTTGGCGTCATTAATAAGCCTGGCGGAGGCGGCGCAATTGGTTTTAGCGAGCTTGCTGCATCGCGCCCTAACGGCTACAAGCTGGCGATGGGCACCGCCGAACTGACTATCCTGCCCTCTCTGGGAATGGTGAAGTTTAAAACGGAGGACTTTACTCCACTGGGTCTGTTCAATATGGAACCCAGCGCCGTGACCGTTAAAATCGACGCACCATGGAATACGCTGGAAGAGTTCCTCGCCTGGGCGAAAGAGAATCCGGGCCAGGTCAGGGTAGGCAACTCAGGAACGGGCGCAATCTGGCACCTGGCAGCCGCGTCGCTGGAAGATAAAACCGGCGTGACCTTCAACCACGTTCCTTTCGATGGCGCGACGCCAGCCGTCACCGCGCTTTTAGGCGGGCACATTGAAGCCGTTACGGTGAGCACTGCGGAGGTCCTCAACCAGGTTGAGGATGGCAAGCTGAAAACACTGGCCGTAATGAGCACTCAACGTGACGCCAACATGCCTGACGTCCCCACGCTTCAGGAAAAAAACATCGATCTGTCGATCGGCGCATGGCGTGGGCTGGTTATCTCCAGCAAAACCCCGCAAAACGTGATCGATTTTCTGACCACCGCTATCGCCGCCACTGCCGATGAACCCTCTTTCAAGGAAGCGTTAGCCAAAATGCGCCTCAACTATGTCTGGCTCGATCGTGCTGAATTCCAGGCATTGCTTGAAGAGCAGCAGCGCGATTTCTCCGTCACCATCGAAAAACTGGGCCTCGGTCAAAAATAACGGTGACGTCCGGCCATCCCCCTTTGGCCGGATAGTCCTTATGGGAGTCGTTTATGGTTGAAAATCCGTTAACTCCGACAACGCCGCCAGCGTCTACGGCAGAACGACAATGCTACATTTTGGTCGCTCTGCTGCTGTGTCTGATCGCCGTAGTGGTGCTGGCGATTGCCAAAAGCTTTCCTGCAACGTCCATTTCTACGGATATCGGGGCGGGCGCATTTCCTTCGGTTTATAGCTGGTTGCTGATTATTCTCTCGTTGATCTTAATTGCTGGTCAGTTTTCTGGTACCACGTTACGCCGGCTGATGGTTCTACCCACTCGCCCCACTCAGGGGTTTGGACGCTGGACGGGGCCGTTTTGTACCGTCGTCACCTGCGTGGCATACCTCTACGCCATGCAGCTTTTTGGCTACCTGGCCGCAACGGTACTTTTTATGATGCTGATTATGAAAATCTCCGGTATCCAACGCTGGTGGGTTAATGGGCTGCTGGCCATCGTGCTCTCCATTACGCTGTATATCCTCTTTTCGCTGGCGCTTAACGTTCCGCTGCCGGAAAGCAGCCTCCTGGAATCGCTGACTCTGGAGTAATTATGTCCCAATTTGATCTTATTCTCGGCGGCGTAAATAGCTTGCTGGCCCACCCGGAAGCCATTTTATTTTCAATGATTGGCGTCTGGCTTGGCATCCTGGTGGGCGCGTTACCGGGCCTGACTGTCACCATGAGCGTTGCCGTAATGCTGCCTTTTACCTACGGCATGGATCCGATTTCTGGCTTACTGATTATCTCCGGCGTCTTTTTTGGTGGCGTTTATGGTGGTTCGATTATTGCCATTCTGCTCCGGATCCCCGGCACGCCAGCCGCCGCGGCAACGGCGATTGACGGCTATGAACTGACGAAAAAAGGTCAGGCCGGTGTGGCGCTGGGTACGGCGACTTTCTCCTCTTTTTTCGGCGGCACCCTCAGCATAATCGTGCTGATGTTCCTCTCGCCGATTCTGGCCGAGGTGGCGCTAAAATTCAGCGCCGCAGAGACGTTTGCGCTAGCCGTTTTCGGCTTAAGTATTATTGCCAGTATTTCCGGTGAATCGCTGATTAAGGGGCTGATCGCTGGCGTTGGTGGTTTGCTGGTCGCGACCATTGGCCTCGATCCGATGGGCGGATTTCCGCGTTTCACCGGCGGTTTTGTCGAGCTGATGAACGTGCCTTTTATCCCGGTGATGATTGGCCTGTTCGCCACTGCAGAAGTGCTTAAGTCGCTGGAAAAAGACGAGGTAGTGAGCAAGACGGTGCAGTACGCTATTGGTCGAATCATTCCGCCGTGGTCTACGTTCAAACGTCTTATTGTCACACTGCTGCGTTCCTCCGGTCTGGGCGTGTTTATTGGCATGATTCCCGGCGCGGGGGCGGATATTGCCGCTTTCGTTTCTTACAATGAAGCGAAGCGCTTTGCCAGGCCGGAAGATCAGTTTGGCAAGGGTGAACTCAAAGCGGTTTCGGCCTGTGAAGCAGGCGCTAATGGCTGCACGGGCGGCGCGCTGTTACCTATGCTGACGCTGGGAATTCCTGGTGACGCCACGACGGCGGTAATGCTGGGCGCGCTGACGCTACAGGGAATGCAGCCCGGGCCTCGACTATTTACCGAACACAGCGACACGGTCTATATGCTGTTTGTCGGAATGCTGTTTTGCTATCTGATGCTGCTTATTCTTGGCCTGGTTTCCGTTCGTTTCATCGCCAAAATGATCAACATTCCCAAGAGCGTCCTGACTCCGCTGATCCTCGCACTGTGTATCGTCGGCACCTATGCTCTGAACAACAGCATGTTTGACGTCGGCATTATGCTGGTCGCGGGCGTGATCGGCTATTTCATGCAAAAAGGCGGTTTCCCGGCTTCTCCTGTCGTGCTGGCACTCATCATGGGGCCGATGGCGGAAAGTAACTTCCGTCGCGCGATGTCGCTGTCCAACGGGAGTTTTGATTTCATTTATACCCGTCCCATCACCGCCACGCTCCTGCTATTGGCGATGCTGACTCTGTTTGGCCCAATGGTACGCAAGGCCATAGCCGCAAGACGCGCACGTAAAAATCAGTTGCTCTCCTGAGTGAGCAGAAACGGGCAGAAAATCCGTCACTGTTACACGGAATTTCTGCCCGCGGTGGCGAAATCACGGCGCGGTTACATTTTTATCACACAGAATCGGTTATTGTTATCGTACTGATCTTAAACATGAATATGACCACTGTATCAGGGTGAATTATGGATGCTCAACCTACCGAAATTACGGGAGTACAAACCCTACTGCGCGGTCTTGCTGTTATTGATGCCGTCGCGTCAGGATGTCGGGATTTACGCAGCGTCGGCGAGTTTACCGGAACCAGTAAAAGCACGACCCATCGGCTGCTCAGCGCGCTGGTACAACAGCGTTTTCTTCGCTTCACTCACCACGATGGCTATGCGCTCGGCCCACGCTTAATTGAGCTGGGCACCCGTTCACTGGAAAATACGCCGCTTTATCCTCTGGCGCGCCCCTTCCTGCAACAGCTGGCGGATTTTACCCGCGACACGGTTCATCTGGGGCAACGGGAAGGCGCGGAAGTCCTGTATATCGATAAAATTCCTGGCCAACAGGGACTGGAAATGCGCTCGCGTATTGGGCATCGCATGCCGCTGGTGCTGACCGGCATTGGCAAAGCGCTGTTACTCGACGCGGATGAATCCGAATGGCGTCAGCTTTTTTTAGCCCATGGCGAATTATGTCATCTCCCGGACTTCCTCGCCCGGATGCGCGGCTACGCCGACGCAGGCTTCGCGTTCGATCTTGAAGAAAATGAGCCGACGATTCGCTGCGTGGCGGCTCCGGTTTACGATGCCGGAAACCATGTGGTCGCGGCCATCTCCGTCGCCAGCACGGTCATCTATATGCCGGACGCGCGCATGCAAGAACTCGTCCCTCACGTCAAAGAGTGCGCTAAAAAAATATCGCTGGAACTGGGCTGGCGCGCCCCTTCTTTTACCCCGTAATCCCACCGCTTAATGTCAACATCCTTGAATGTTAACGGGCGACATATCGATTGCAGCTATGTCGTCTGTTGCTGTCCCGCGAGTAGAGTGCCCCACTGCCGGGTTCTCCAACATGCAGGTTCGAAAACACACTCTTTTTCGTGCAAGAGAAGGATCGTTGCCAGCCGCGAATGTCCTTTTAGCCTCCTGACGCTGACTTCTGGCTTCAGCCAGAGAAACATCGGGGTAAACGCCAATAGCGGACAGGAATAATGAATAATACCGATCGGCACGATCGACAGAATCGATTATGAACAAGCAAATGCTTTATCGTCGGACGTGGAAAACTAATCGAAAAAGAAGGACCAGACACAGCGGCAACGTGGAAAACGGTGTGTGTAGCAGCCTACAAGGCCTGGCGGTCAATCTATTTTTGACGCAAAGAAACTAAGGTGAACTATCAGAGCAGGTTATCATTCAGATAAGCAGAATAGATTTTTTGTTTATAATTTATTATGTTAGCTTAAATTAAGACGCGGGATCGTACTCATCCTGGCTGCAATTCTGGTCTTATCTAATAGCACCACGCGTGCGGGAGGAAAAAATGAGTCAACCTGTTTATCAGAATATCGCGCAGGAAACTAAAACCTCCCTGGATGAATGCTTTGCTCAGCGGGTGATTCCTCTGGAGCAGCAGTATCTCGCCGGGCTTCAGGCGCTGAGAACAACACTTTTCGGTCAGCAGGAAATGGCTGAGCTTTCACCCGCGCAGCGTGACGAGCTGACCGCCTGGGTTGACGAACTCGATCGTCGCATCATCACCTACCAAACATTGTGCACCAAATATCTGAACGCCCTTAACTCTGAGCAGCAGCGTGAATTAATGACCTTTATGCTCTTCGGTGATACCCGGACAGCACGGGCACAGAAGAATATCCAGGAACATATACAGCTGCGCAGCGAAGCCGTGAGCAGAATCAACGAGCGGCTGGCCGATCTGCACTCTCCTGAAGCGCTCGAACGTCAGCTTCAACAGCGGCTGGAAAAAGAAATCCACATCCGCCGTTTTCTTGACGAATCCACCCACTATCGCCCTGTGCGTAAAACAGGCTGAACGGTTGCTCAGCTTTTATTGCCGGATGTCGGCGTAAACACCTTATCAGGCCTACAGATGTGGAACCCGCAGGCCTGATAGCGCTGCGCCATCAGGCATTTTATCTCTGTCGTCAGCCCTCTTCGCTTTCTGATTCCCCGGCAGTAAAAACTGGTTCAATGCGCTTGATACCCGCGCTGTTAATAATGATGCGTGCCCGCTCCAGAAAACTCTCTTTGCCATCCGTCACCCGATGAATAAGGTTGATGTGATAGACCTTTTCCCCGTACAGCACCTGCTCATCATCCAGAGTCGGTAATTCATTCAGCAACTCATCGGTGTATTTCAAAAAAGGGGTGATATCCAGGCGCGTAATATCCATCACAGAACGATTCACGGCGGAAAACATCTGGTCCCCGCCGCGCAGATGAACGTGTTTGGAGTAGTGCAAAATGTCTTCGCTCAGATAATAGTTTTGAATATCCAGAATGTGCACCTTACGGCGCATCGTCCTGACGTCATCGGGTAGCTGACGCTCCCCCACAAAGACGAAAGATTCGTTGCACTTACCGACCGGAGAGCGCAGGTTTTTATAAATTATCTGCTGTCGGTCAGGTAACCAACGGCGAAATGTCGAAAACAATCGCGCCCGAAATCCCTCTTTCATTCTGTCTTTAAAGATATAGCCAATCACCATTGCGAGAAATAGTTGAAAGCTCAGCGCTCCGTATTTCCCCTGCCAAATAAACGCCACCGCCGTCGCGAAAATCATCGCAATTGCCGCGGCGATTCCGGCAATGGTATGCGCCAGAAAGGTCTCGCCTTTTTTACGCCGGATATCCAGATACATTGGACTGCTGATATATTTTTTCAGGGTATTAACGTGATAAATCACCAGTTCGTTATCCGAATTAGGTGACGGGAAAGTCCCCGGATGATTGGCTTTGCGATACAGCATCTGCTCGCGCCAGAAAATACGCAGAGTATCGTATCCCGGTGAAGGCGAAAGATCATTGAGCAATTTACGCCCATAGTGCGTCAGCATCAGTGAGAGGAATTCGTCACCATAGTCAATGATGCGTAACGCATTGACCTCAGCCACCTTTGACATTTTTATCCGCATCCGACGATAGTTATTGAGAATATCCTCTGCGGTGGCGGCGAAGCTCAGCAGCGCCTGCTCCTGTTTGTCTTCACTCAACTTGCCGATATAACGTACCTCTACGTGAAGCGCCCGTTTGAAGGTCAGGCAAAACATTTTGAGTCGGTATTCAAAACCCTGCGCAGAGGTATCTTTGCTCTGTTCGGTAATTAACCGTTCAATTGTCCCTAGCGTCTTCGGCACGCTGACGGACAATTTACGCAGCGACAGGGTGGGAGGACGCAGGCGAATATAGTTCTTCAGGTTTTGCTGAAAGGCCTGCGGCGGAAATGTCCAACGATTGATCTGCAAACTGGAAGGAAAGAATAGCCAGGTTTCAATATGGTAGTTTTCGCTTCGTAGAGGTTTGGTGCCGACTTTCTGCGGGAAAAAAATCCGCTGCTTAATTTCGATACAGCGTTTTCCTGATGCTTTTATCGTATCGCCTGGCATCTTTGCCTCCTGCAAATCAGGCGGTAATTTGAATTACCGCCTTCACATCAATGCTACCAGAGGGCGCTATTGAACCCCATCAGCGGCATGACATATTGAGTCCATAAAATCAGTAACACCCAAATAATAGCCATCTGGATAATACCATATTTGAAAGACTCACCGGTCGAGTAGTGATCGAGCAGGTAACTGATGTTTGCGGGTTTAGAGTTAAAGTAGAGCACGTAAACCTGGTTAATCAGGAATGCCATCGGCAGACAGAATCCCACCACGTCCCAGCCGAACTTTTTAGCGATACTGATAATGATCGGGAACATAATGATGGTACGTGCCGTTTTACTTTCGCTCACCAGCGTGGTGATGGCGAACACGCCGCTCAGTACGGCAAAGACCAACAGTTTGCCGCCACCTGAAGGGTCGATCTGCCATTTATCAAACAGGCTGTGAATATAGAGGCCGACGATATCTGTCTGATCGACCATTCCGCCAAGGACGTAAGCACCAAAGCTGAACATCAGCATATGCCAGGGAATGTCCGCGTCGTTCCACTTCATCACGCCCAGCGCCGGAAGTTTGCACACCGAAGGCATCAGAACAACGCAGGCACCCGCCACGGCGATAACTTCGGCACGCATACCGTGCACCCGGTCGGTTGCCCACAGCAACAGGACGATAATAAAGGTCAGCGCCGCGCGAACTTCACCCGCGCTAATCTTACCGAGCTGCGCCAGTTCCCCTTTCAGGCGATCCATGCCGCCTTCAATTTTCGGCTTAGCATCTTCTTTCTTAATGGGGAAAATCCAGCGAGTTCCGGTGTACCAGGCAATGGCACACTGAATCAGCGCCAGTGGACACAGGGCAATGAACCAGTCGCCGTAATAGACTTTGAATCCCGCCTGCTCCATCATCGCGACCGCCAGCAGGTTAGCTGCGGAACCGGTAATAAAGGCGCTGGCCGACACGTTATTCGCCAGCAGGTTCAGCAGCACCATGTTGCGCCCGACGTTATTGCGTTTTTCCCCGCCGGTCGCACCGTAGATGGCGGCGATAACCATAAACAGCGGTAACAACAGCGCCGTTTTCGCTGAGGTCGCACTGATGAACGCCCCGAGAATCAGGTTGAGTAATATAAAGCACCAGAACAGCAACGAGATATTATTCCCCATGCGTACCAACAGCCAGAGCGACATACGCTTCGCCAACCCTGTCACCACCAGAGCGCTGGCCATGATGAAGCTGGCAATGTTCAGGATCATTACTGGCTCACCCAGCATGGCAAACGCAGGACGCATCTTCATTGTGCCGGTCAGGATCACCGTGACGACCACGATAAGCGAGGTGAGATAGTTCGGAATCGCCTCCGTCAACCACAGCACCAGCGAGGCAAGAAAAATTCCCGTTGCGCTGTAACAGTTGGCCGGAGGAACTTTGGTTTGGGTATCGAACATTTCGATAGGCCCGACCCACTGTAAATGAAAGAACAGGAACAGCAGGATAGCCAGCGGCATACCGATGAATTTGATCCGCTCCATCCAGATACCGGCTTTAATCTCCTTGAATTTCTCCAGAGAATAATTGCTCATATCCAGCGGATCGAAAACTTTCTTAGCGCCTTTGTCTGACATGGCCATGTCTCCTTATGCGCCTCCATGGGCAGCAAGCTACCCATGGAGGCGTGAATTTCACATGCCAACAACCTGTCTGGCGGCTTTCAGATAATTCGTGTTAGGCAGTTCGTCGAGCCCCAGCGCCGCAACCGCTGCCTTAATTCCGGCATAATCTTCACTTTCGCAACAGGCGGTTTCGACCATCGCACCGTTAAACCATACCTGCGCGTATTCGCTGATGATGCCGTTAACGGAAAAACCGTAGCGCATTTTCTCTACCTTAACCGGTACTAAATCGCTACTGGCCCGCGCCATATTGGTAAATTCTTCCAGGGTATAGCTCTCTTTATCCAGCGCCATGTTGACCTGGAGGTGCTGCAAAATGGTGGCTAACTCCTCGCGCTGCACCGGGAATTGAAACTTGCCGCGCGGCTGGAAGATCTCATAGCCTTCAGGGGTTTCGCCGGTTTTCGTTTTGATATCCAGCAGACCGTCGCGGACTTTAACGTTAACCGTATCGGTATGTAGCGACAGAAAGTAGGTCTCTTCCGGCATCTTACGAGCCTTAAATAATGTGGCTTTGGCATCCCACATTTTTTCTTTTACCCGTTCGATAATGCCGTGGCCGAATACGCGGAACTCCGCGCGAGGAATGATTTTTTCAGCGTCGCTCGACGACGTGGCGGTATTCTTATCCATATGCGTAGCCATTGTAATTCTCCTGTTCCATTAAGAATGGTGAATGCCGCTATTTATCCCATTCGGTAAAAGGATGGGCGACCAGATTGGAGTTGAAGTAGCGCGGATCGCCGCTCACCTCTTCACCAATCCACTCGGGTTTATCGAACTGCTGCTCTTCACTTTTCAATTCCACTTCTGCGACGATCAGTCCGGCGTTAACCCCCATAAATTCGTCGATTTCCCACACCACATCACCCACCGGGATTTTGTAGCGTTTCTTTTCGATAATGGGACGCTCTGCCAGCTCATCCAGCATGGCACAGCAATCGGCATACGGAATTTCGTATTCATATTCAGTTCGCGTTGCAGAAACGGTAACTCCCTTGATGGTCAGGAACGCCTTATCGTTTATCGTCCGGATACGAACGGTTCTCTCTTTTATACTGCTGAGATATCCCTGACGATAAACGGTTCCCTCTGCAAGTGCGCGCCACTGCTCTGAGCACACCAGGAATTTCCTTTCAATTTCTTTAGCCATCTTAAGCCTCTCATTGTCGGAACATCTGTCGATAGTTATTCACTATCTCTCTTAATTGACTCCATATTAGGCAGGCTTCTGGCAGGATTAAAAATTGTAAATCAGTATCAGACCTATAAGCTCAGTTTATAGATTGATGTCGATCATATTTATTATTTTCTCATTAATTTTAGAGAGTTAAATTTGATAGGGGCGTAAACAATGTGTTCGGCTTATAGGCTGTTTTTTCAGACATAAGCGTATGAGTCCTTGTTGTATCAAGGATAATGAACAATGCCACTTAGCGATGATTATGGAATATATTTTCCAGCAGCTCAGGAAAACTCCCCCACTCATTATCTGGAGTGTCATCATAAAGCAGTGAAATAAAGCCGAGGGCGGCGCGGGACAGTGAGTGCTCCCCCTGGTAAACAAGGTAGTAATCTACCGCGAGATTAAAACCTTTGACATGAAGTTCAACCAGCTCACCGCTGTTCAGCTCATCGGATATCGCCAGATGAGGAATCACGGTTACGCCATAACCGCTGCCGATAAGCCGTTTAGTCGCCTCCAGATTAGAGAGCGTCACACAGTTTTGCGGAGCGGTGTTCGCTGAGTGACGTTTAAACCACGAATTTATTTTGGCTCTTATCCGCGTTCCTTTCTCACGCATAATGAAAGGTGATTGTAGCAATTCATCCGGACTCATATCCCCCTTGGCGCATGCCGCCAGGGGGGAGTGCTTGCCCACCACTACTTTGTAGTTTTCCCGATGCAGAAATACCTGTTGTAACGGAGAGCGAATTACGGAACGTCCGGCAAAACCGATCTCAACCTCGCCGCTGGCGACCAGTTCCGCAATGTGGTGCGAGTTACCGGTCAGAATTTCCAGTTCAATTCCCGGAAAGCGTTCGTGGAAACGCTGAATAAAACGCGTGAGATAGTAAGTGCCCATCACGCCCGTCGCCCCGATGGTCAGACGGCCTACCTGTAGTTTACTGATGTCCTGAAACACGCTCTGTACTTCATCAAAAAGATGAAAAATACGCTGTGTGTATTCAAACAGGACTTCGCCTTCTTTGGTCAAACTAATTTGCCGACGGGAACGATCGAATAATGACACCTTCAGATAGCTTTCCAGTGCCTGGATCTGCATGCTGATGGCGGGCTGAGATAAAAAGAGTGCCTGTGCGGCCTTAGTAAAACTGCCGCTGATAACAACCTGGTGGAACGTCTTAAAATGGTCAATATCCATATTTAGGTACCAGCGGTTAGAGTTGCGTTTAACGATTCTGAATATGAATATACCGAATTAACACAGAAAAAGCAGGGGAGCATCCACGCAAACAGGGCGTTACCATTGTTATACGTACCTGTTCCGGGGTTATAGGGGAGGCATTTGGCATTTTACACTGTCGTTCATCCCGCAGCTGCAACGGTGTAGTTCTGGCCAAGGACCAGTTGAGCGGATTCGCGTTTAAACTCTGCGCTGAAATTTCTTTTTTTCGTTGGGACACCTGTATTGTTCTGAGATGAGCATATCACCTCTGTTCAGGTGGCCAAATTCAATAAACCACTACAGTAGAAATAAAAGGGATTTTGCGAATTTAGCTAAAGGTGGTTAAGTAATAAGTGAATTAGCTCAGTCATATTATCAGGTGATAATAACCATTATTTGCAAGTAAAGAGTTAAAGTCGAAATTGCAACTTTCTGCAGGTAGACCAATGATGCTTTCTTTTGGCATCCGAAATTTTTATATTTCCGATCCAGAGGGGAATCTGCTTGAAATAGGAAGCACGAACGAGAAGTTAGGGGGCGCATGACGGAGCAGTTGCAGGCATGCTGACCTCAGCCATACAGAGGTGTCATATATGGCGATAGCCAAAACGTCTGCAGTCCCCAACGAGTTTAGTGTTGGTCCGGATAAACGTGTATCAACAGTCGGGTGTTATGCCTCAAGTAATGACACCCCTGTTAGCCTCCAAGCGGCGTAAATAACTCAATCAAGTTTTCCTCCGGATCGTACAGATGAACCACTCTCACACCCCATTCTGGCATATCCATTGGCTCGTTAATGAATTTAATCCCTTTTAACGAATAGGCCTCAAAGCTTTCATCTACATTATCAACCTCGAAACAAACCATTGATTTTTCGCGATATATTATCGTTTTTTCTCTGTCAGCATTTCCAATAATTGGTGCCATCAGATCAGAAGTAAAGATAGCAAGACCTTCTATACCTTCGGCGACTTTGAAGCTGGCATAGCAATCTTCAATATCCCAGACAGCTTCCAAACCAAGCTTCTGGGTGTAGAAATTGAAACATTTGCGGTAATCTTTGACTAACAGTCTTACATTGTTGAATTTCATATATTTTCCCTTATATTTACATAAACCACAAAAATGCAAGTTTGAGCATCTGAGCGTGACTATTAATTTGGCTTATCAGAGATAAGCTCTGTCAAAATTCAGATATATCATCCTGGTGCTCCTTTGTATTCCTGAAAGTGTGATTATTCCAGTTCAGTTCCTGTATATTCTCTCATTGAGCTTATTGTTTGCGTTGACGACATCAGATTATAGCTTTTCTTAGCAAGTTAAAAGGTGGGTATCGGACTAATAGCACAACCGTGTTTGCATTTTCCCGCTGTGACCGTCCTGCAAGTAACCTGAAAGGCGTCGGGTATTAGCACTTAACGCGTTAAGTATTATTTTAAAGTTTTTTCCGACGAACAAGTCGCCTGAAGAGGAGAACGCCCGCCTCAAGAAGCTGCAAGCCGAAGCCATGCTGGATAAGGAGGCACTCAATGCCGTAATGCTAAACCTAAAGTTGGCCTGTACCACGAAGTAAAACCTTACAGGCAAATAATAATCCTCAGATGTCCCTGCCGTTTTATGAATTTCATTCATAGCGGCTATTTAATGTGCGTAATTATCTTTCCTCCCGACTTCGTTAGTCTTGGTCACATGCGGACACACTCATTATGTCCTGATATGACCAGCCTGAGTGGCTGGCCAAAGGTATCGTCTGATAGGGGGTTAAATACTCTTATCGAAGAAGACGTCCAGCTTTTGCAAAGCCTTGTCGACGTACTCAGGAACCCAATACGTCTCGATATGGGTAGCGCCATCGATCAAGAAGAGTTCTTTGTCTTTTGTACCGGTGGCTTTCGCAAACGCATCTTCCGTCATATAGAGCGTGTCGGCTTTTGTACCAGCAATCATCAGCAGCGGTTTATTGATGAGATTGATATGGTCCGTAACGTCAAAACTCATCAAATCCAACAGGCTACTTGTCGTGTATTTAAACGTAGAGTTCGGGTGCGCGTGAGTTTTCCAGTAGTACTCATAGCCCTGTCGATATAAGGCAAAAGGTAACTTAGCGATCTGTTCATCAGTCAGATTGGCATCACCGGAGTACAGGACTTCACCTCCGGAAGTTTCCTGAGCACGTGCGTCAGAAGCCTGCTGAAGACGCTGCTGAATAGTATCCAGCTGTGAGTCCTGAAAACCGTTGCGCCGCACCAGGCCTGAATTAAACATGCTGATGGTTGCGATCGATTTAAACCGTTGATCCGTTTCGGCCGCAACAAGTGAATAACCGCCACCTCCGCAAATACCCAGCAGACCGAGGCGGGAAGTATCCACTCCCGGATACTGGCTGATGTAGTCAGCCATGCCGTGGATATCCTCGATGCGATTAGCGGGTTTATCCACGCTGCGAGGCATCCCACCGCTCGCGCCCTGATAAGCCGCGTCGGCAGTAATCGTGATGTAGCCCTGCTCGGCGAGACGCTGGGCATACAAGCCTGCGACCTGCTCTTTTACGCCGCCATTCGGATGTGCAACCACTACGGCAGGGTATTTTTTGGCGGGATCGTAGTTAACAGGGGTATAGACATTCGCAGCTATCTGAATGCCATGCAGATCGTACTTCACCGGATGAATGTTGACCTTGCCTTTGACGTTCTCAGTGATGGCACCGTCATAGGCCAGGGTGAATGGATTTTTTTTGTAATCAGCCGCATTGACTGAGGTGGCTCCGGTTATTGCCGTGAGCAGTATTGCAGTTAACAGATTGAATTTCATGGTCTCTCCCGATGAGTTTCAGGCTTGCGGATTTAAATGTGCAGACTCAGGTTAGAGAGAGAGGCCTGTCAGCATCGTGACAGGTAAATAACATTTTTGTCAGCAAGCAGGCAGAGATGGCTTCATGTTTCTGACAATGCTGTCAGGTAAGCGTCAGCTTTATGTTGGCAATCAAGAGGCAGAATAAGCCCGATTGAACAGTTAAGAGGAAATCCCGTTATGCGCCTGTTGCTAGTCGAAGATGAAGAAAAAACGTCAACCTATCTCAACCGTGCGTTGAGTGAATCCGGATTTACGGTAGATGTCTCTGCAGATGGCGCTGAAGGTCTTCATTACGCGCTGGAGCTTGACTACGACGCGATAATCCTTGATGTGATGCTGCCGGGGATGGATGGCTACCGGGTACTTGAGGGGGTGCGAGCCGTCAAACAGACGCCGGTACTAATGCTCTCGGCCCGCGGTTCGGTCGACGAGCGCGTCAAAGGGCTTCGGCTTGGCGCTGATGATTATCTCCCTAAGCCCTTTTCACTGATTGAACTGGTGGCGCGTATTCAGGCACTGGTGCGTCGCCGCGCTACGGATGGCGCAGACATCACCCAGCTGCAAATTCACGATCTGCATCTCGACCTGCTGGCCCGCCGCGTATTTCGCGCCGGAACGCGACTGGAGTTGACCGCAAAAGAGTTTTCCCTGTTAAGTCTTCTCGCCCGGCATCAGGGGGAGATCCTGTCAAAAATGATGATTGCTGAGCAGATATGGGACATGAATTTTGACAGCGATGCCAATGTGGTTGAAGTCGCCATTAAACGTCTGCGAGCCAAAGTGGATGCCCCATTCGACGTCAAACTGTTACATACCGTTCGTGGCATGGGGTATGTCCTCGAAGTCCGGTCGGAATAAATGAAGAGGCTCAGCATGCCTAAACGTTCCATCTCCGTTCACCTGGCGCTGATGTTTGCCTTATCCGCGCTGCTGATTGTGTCTATTATCGGTATCCTGCTCAGAAGCTCCTTACATGACTCTTTGCAAAAGCAGATGCACAACGAGCTGCTGTTCCGGGAATCATTAATGAGCCCGTGGATCACCGCACGAACCTCGGCTGACGGCTGGTCGACGTTGGCTAATAAATTTACTCTGCTAACCAATTCTGAAGGTGAGCGCGTTCGCTACTGGATAGTGAGCGATAACCCGCGCTTTAGCATGGGGGGAATACCACCGGTGGGCGTTCAGTGGTCTTCTTTGCTGGAGGGATTTAATAAAGTGCCCGGCGCATCGGAAGGTGCATGCTCACTGTTCCTGTTAGTGAAAACCATCCCCGCCAACGGTGAAAGGCCTGAGCTGCGCTATGTGGTTGCCATCGACTCTACGCCGTATATGGGCACACTTGATGCGTTCACACGAACGCTGCTGATTATTGCCGCGCTGGGCGTACTGATTGTCGCCTTACTGGGATACGTTGTTTCACGGATTGGCCTGCGTCCGGTGGGCATGCTCAGTCAGCAGGCACAACACCTTGCACCAGGTGACCATGGCCAGCGCCTGAATACCTGCGCGTTGCCCGAAGAACTGCAGCAACTGGCATCATCATTTAACGGTGTGTTAGAGCGTCAGGAAATCGCCTGGCGACAGCTCGAGAGCTTTAATGCCGATGTTGCGCATGAACTTCGTACCCCGCTGACTAACCTGATCGGCCAGACGCAACTCGGGCTATCACGGCGACGTTCACATGATGAACTGGAAGAGTTATTGGGTTCAAACCTGGAGGAGCTTGAACGCATGACGTCGATAGTTAACGACATGCTGTTCCTGTCTCATGCGCACGCGGGTGAACATGCTTCCCAGCTTACGCAAGTCTCCCTGCGAGAAGAAACCCTGAAAACAGCGGAATATGTTGAACCCTCTTTTGCTGAAAAACAGCTTTCGCTGGAGGTTGAGGGCGACGTCACGGCGCATATCGACAGGCGGCTGTTTCACCGTTCACTGGCTAATTTGCTGGAAAATAGCGCCAGGCATTCCCCCTCCAATAGCACGGTTACGGTACGCTTAAGCGAAAAAGGCAATCAAGCCTGTGTAGACGTTTCTAACCCTGGCGATCCGATAGCGCCAGAGCACTTACTCCGGCTTTTCGAACGGTTCTATCGTGTTGACACCTCCCGGGCCAGGAGTGATACCCATCATGGGCTGGGCCTGTCGATTGTCCGTGCCGTCGCCATTATGCACCGGGGAGATGTCTTTGCCCGTAGCGAGAACGGTATCAATACCTTTGGCCTGACGTTTGCTAAACAGCCTGACGCTATCCGAACCGGGAGACTGATTTCAGAGACAAAATCGGGATCTCCGCGCGCAAAGACTTCTGACAAAATTGTCAGAGAGTCGTCAGTCTGATGTCAGGCTATCTGCGCCAGAATCACTGCTGATACTCACCACGGCTGATTGAAGGAATGAAACAGTGAGAATGAAAAAGGTATTTAGCGGGTTTCTGGCGATGATGGTCATGGGGCTTCTGGGGCAGCCCGCGTTCGCATCAGAGGATTTATCCGCACACGCCCGCACGCTGATTATCTACTTTTCACAGCCAGAGGAGATGAAACCTGGTGCCGTGGATGGTTTTTCCGGGGCCAGCGTATTACAAAAAAATACGCCGGAGACCGGCAGCACGCAGTTTATTGCGCAACTGATTCAGAAGCAGACTCACGGCGACCTGTTTCGCATTGAAACCGCCACTCCCTACCCTCGCCAGCATGATGCACTTTTGCGCGTTGCCGAAAAGGAACAGCAAACGAAAGCCAGACCCTCGCTAAAAACGCCGCTCCCTGACCTGAGCAATTACGACACCATTTACGTCGGCTACCCCATCTGGTGGTATACCATGCCAATGGTGATATACAGCCTCTTTGAGCAAAATGACTTTGCAGGCAAAACGGTCGTTCCCTTTACCACCCATGGTGGCAGCAGGTTAGCCGACTCCCTGCGAGAAATTGCTCGCATGCAGCCACAGGCCAAATTAATCACTCGTGCGCTCGCGATCTCGCGCAACGATATTTCAGCTCCTGACGTACCCGCGCAGGTTGAGCAATGGGTAAAACAAGTCCAGCCACAGCGTTAATCCCTCGACATGAAGAAAATTTATATTTTCCAGGTCATGCAGGATGCGCTGATGACGTTACTTCTGTTGGTATTGATGGGATTTCACCTTCACGGTGAAATCGTGCATGAATGGGCGGGTATTATTTTTACGCTGCTCATCATGCTGCATTTATATCTTAACCGGCATCGCTTGTGGTCACTGTCGCCCAATATTCCGTTAACCATGCTGGTAGTTAACAGAATCATTAATGCAGTGACATTCGTTGTCATTCTGACCGCAATTGTCTCGGGCATGATGCTGTCCCGACATATCCTTCTGGACCAGGCGTTCCACAACCCGGCGAGCTGGGTCAGGAAAGTACACATGACGTCGGTCCACTGGGGAATGCTCATTCTGGCGCTGCATATCGGGTTGCACTGGAAAATGCTGGCGACCTTTTTCTGCCGGGTCCTGAACATCTCCAGCAATTCATTCTTTGCAAATGTCATGATGCCAGGAGTTTTTTCGCTAATTGCTCTACTGGGATTGTACGAATTACTGAACCAAGACTATCTCGATTATTTGTTGATAAAGGTCGATTTCTCCTTTTTCGATTACGATGAATCTGCCCTTCTTTTTTATCTACGCTACCTGGCCATTATTGTTTTATTTTCATTAATGACACGGTTTTCGCTTTGGGGCCTTATTTTTAGAAAAGACAAAGCAGCGTCACCATAATAAGGGTTAACTGACAGAATTGTCAGGCTGGCGTCAGTCTGACGACATCTCCCCCTGATTAGAATCATTGCAGACCCTCTCCATCATTGTAGATAAGGACGCTTTGCATGATCAGACATTTACGTTACCTCGGGCTGTTACTGCCCCTCTTTACGTTTTCATCCTGGGCGGCGGAGCAAAATCCCGCTGTCCATATCGCCACCGCCGGAAGCCAGAATGCGGTGTACGGGCCAGCAGAGAACTTTACCGGTCGCGTCCGGGTTGATCCTCTCTTCAAACCAGATAACGAAATTAGCGTTTCCGGGGCTTATGTCACCTTTGAGCCAGGTGCTCGTTCCGCCTGGCATACGCATCCGGCAGGCCAGCGGCTGATTGTGACCTCGGGAGTTGGGCTTACCCAACAAGAAGGCCAGCCGGTGCAGGTCATCCGCGCTGGCGACGTTGTCTCTTGCCCGGCGGGCGTCAAACACTGGCACGGGGCGGCACCCGGCAGCGCAATGACGCACCTGGCGATAACCGGGATTGTGGATGGCAAAAGCGTTAACTGGATGGAGAAAGTGACAGATGAACAATACCACGCCCATTAAGGCATTAACGGCAGCGGTACTGCTGACCTTTGGTTTGGGTCTCACGGCACATGCTGCGCCCGTCAATAAAGGAACCTCAGAAATGAACCACGAACAAACGGTTTCAGATACGCTGTCAGCTCGCCAGCAAGCCATCCCGTTGATTGCGGCATCAATGGCCAGCAGTCAGATGGATAAGCTGAATGCGGCACTGAATCAGGGGCTTGATGCAGGACTCACGATAAACGAGACCAAAGAGATTCTCGTCCAGCTTTATGCCTATACGGGATTTCCCCGTAGCCTGAACGCGCTGAATGAACTGATGAAAGTCGTCGAAGCACGTAAACAACGAGGCGTTGAAGACGTTGAAGGTAAAGAGCCGGTCGCCGCCATCCCTGTCGGAGATGAGCTTCGCCGTGTCGGTACCGCAAACCAGACTAAAATCTCCGGCGCCCCCGTCCAGGGACCTCTGTTTGATTTTGCCCCGGTCATTAATCAATTCCTACAAACGCATCTGTTCGGCGACATTTTCGCCCGCGATAACCTCGACTGGCAAAGCCGCGAGCTGGCAACGGTTGGCGCATTAGCCGCCACGCCGGGCGTTGAAGCTCAGCTGTTATCGCATACGCGAGCCAGCATGCGAGTCGGCCTGACGGCAGCGCAACTGCGCCAACTGGCACAAGTTCTGCGTGAACATGGCGAAGAAGATGCGGCTACGCGGGCGGAACAGGCGCTGCAACGGGCGTTAACAAACAGTTAGGCGTTGGTTTGAGACGATACGGTGCTAATCCTCCGCATTCATGAATCTGCCAAATAAGGGCAATCAAAGGTGCTAAATAATTCACGCTGACAACTCAGATATGATTGAACGGCAAACATAACAGAGGATGTAATCTTGAAAACTGTCTTAAAAACGCTGGCCATCTGCGCGATGGCGGGTGGCATGGTGGCTCAGTCGGTATACGCCGAGCCGCTGGTCATTCAGGAACAGGGAAGCTTTTCTGCTGGTGGCACAATCATCACCGCACCAGGGAAATTTGACGCGAAAACGCCGCTGGACTCTGCAGGTCAAACCTGGCATGGCGATCATGCGTCTGTGTTCTACCAAATTCCGGAAAATCCGCATAAATACCCTATCGTCATGCTGCACGGCGCAGGTCAGTTCTCCCGCACCTGGGAAACCACGCCGGATGGTCGCGAAGGGTTCCAGAACATATTCCTGCGTCGTGGATTCTCAACTTATCTTGTCGATCAGCCCCGCCGGGGCAGCGCCGGGCGCACGACGGTAGAAGGTACGGTTACGCCTAAACCGGATGAACAGATGTGGTTTAACCAGTTCCGCGTTGGCGTGTGGCCGGAGTATTTTCAGGGCGTTCAGTTTTCTCACGATAAAGAAGCGCTAAATCAGTATTTCCGTCAGATGACCCCGAATACCGGGCCGTTTGATATCAATGTTATCTCTGATGCGATGTCCGCCGTCGTGGATAAATCCGGCCCGGCTATCCTTTTCACCCACTCTCAGGGTGGCGGACCAGGCTGGTACACGGCGATGAAAAACGACAAGGTCAAAGCGATTGTCGCCTTCGAGCCTGGTAGCAGCTTTGTCTTCCCGGAGAAAGAGCTCCCTGCCCCAATGCCAAGCGCGTTCGACACGCTGAAGGGTGAACCGGTGCCGATGGAGCAGTTTATGGCACTGACTAAAATTCCGATTCTGATTATTTACGGCGATAACATCCCTGATAAACCTGTCGCCATGCCCGCGCAGGACAGCTGGCGCGTGCGTCTGGCAATGGCTCGCGAGTGGCGTGACGTGGTGAACAAGCATGGCGGGGATGTCACTGTGACGCATCTGCCTGAGGAAGGAATCAAAGGGAATACCCACTTCCCGTTCTCGGATCTGAATAACGTGCAGATTGCTGATATGGTGAGTAAATTCCTGAAGGAGAAAGACCTGCAATAGAAAGAGATAATATTGAGCCTTCATTATTGAGGGCTCAATACAATCATCAGTTATATCAAAAAAATAAAATGGGGGAGCGAAAGTCTGCTATAACGTTTGAGTTCAACGGGTCGATACAACACTATCCTTAATCAAGGGGACGTTAAGTTTGAGAACGTCTTTGATAATAAATTATTCATAATTGACAAAGTTAATCACAGTGATTCATACCTCTAGTCTTTCGGTAATATTTTTACAGATCAATGGCATTACACTAACAAGAATGACGCTACAAGCCGGCTGATAACATTCGTGTTTTCATGACTGAACCCTTTTACTCTTTTTTAGAGTAAAAGGGTTATCTTAAAAGTAAGCTTTGGGTATGATTAGTGTGATAATAATCAAGAAGTTATATGTGACCGTCTATTATTTTATTCATTACTCCAGTTTGACCACCCAGCGGATTGTTCAAAGGCCAGTTTTATTGCAGCCGTAGCCAGTCCAACGGCAGTTAGTTCAGTAGCCTTACCGGAAAGGCATCCAGTGAAAGTGGCAGATGCGCCTGCGTATGCCGCAGCAACTCGGGCAGTTGGCTCTGGTGATGGTGTAGCCCAAAGTGCGGCAACTGCAACGGCGGAGGAGAGACCAACGCACGTCGCTACTATATTTTCCACTACGCTGCGCGCGGCTTCTGAAAGATCTGTGGGCCCAATTCCATTCATATATACTTCTACCTGCATTGTCCGGTAATCTGTTGCCCACTGGTTACAGGTACGCCATTCACCTCCCCATGGCCAGTTACCCCATGCTTCACCAATACATCTTATTCTTGTTTGCGGTGGTGTCAGAGGATCTCCCCACTGTGCAATTTTTTTCCTTCCATACTGACCACCAGAACTTAAAGCAGATCCAAGGTTTTTCTTATCAAAATTAGGGAATCCTTTTGAATCATATCCATCCACATGTAAATCATTATTAGGCACCTGTGCAGCAATACCAGATAATGGCATACTAATTAAAAATAGGAGTGGTAATAATTTCATTATAATCACCCTTTTATTGAGCATACAGCAGGATCAAAAACAGCATTGGGGACTGGGCCATAAAGGCATGCAGAACCTATTTTATCTTTTTCTGTTAAATTAAGTGACCAGTCACCCAACCCATTACATTGAGGGTAATGCATTACTGAAAACCCATCATAGGAAGTTAAAGGTTTCCAGTCCTTGTCCTCGAAACACTTGCCTGCTTCAGGGCGGGTTTGCTCATGCCTAAATGAAAGCGTATGTCCTAGTTCATGTCTGAGTATGCCGGTCAAGGTTAATTTTCCAGGGGAAAGACTCAGCGCTGATTTGTCGATAAGAACATTTCGTTGCAATCTTTCGTATCTTGGGAAAAACGCACGTGCAAGGTATTGCCCATTGACATCTACAGGCCGAACATCAAATATGACATCAGTTGTATTCTCATTGCAAAGTGGGTCAAGCCATGAAGAATGTATAAATCTTACATCACTTGCCTCTGACCATGCTTTAGCTGCATCTTGCATTGCTGCTACGACGGAATCATATTTCTCTCCAAACGAGGTACTGACACAATATGTGATATTCCTTTTTGTTACGTTGTCCCATTTACTTATATTCCCTTGTGGGGCATCAACAATAAGCCATGTATTTTCATTTATATTCAAACCGAATAAAACACTTTTCCAACTGGCTGCAAGTTCTCTTTCATAAAACTCTCGCAAATCAGATTCATTAGCAATAGGTGTATCACCATTAACAATATAAACACCACTAGAAAATGGTTCTTTATAGACCGTTTTTTTAAACTCCTCAAAGCCATTTACTACTACCTTATGGCTAAGCTTTACATCATTAATATCACTTATAACCTTTGCCTGTTCAATCAGTTCATCAGTGGGTAGTGTTGACGCAGAGGTTACTGATGCAATAGGTATCACAGTTAAGTATATCGTTAAGAGAAAATTAAGTCTTTTCACCATTCCCTCCTTAATGTCAAGGGCATAATGATGTTAATGGGAAATTATGGCACAAATTATAAATTCATCATATGCCATTAACTAGAATAGATTATCTCAGCAGGTATTCAATGTTGAAATTATGATAAGGTATTAATTAAGATGGACTATTGCATAATTTGCAGGTAGATATATATTCAATGTACATGTCACCGTCAATAATACAGAAGTATTATCGTTGCTTTATCTAGTTTACAGATTGTTAAGTTGATACGTTACAATGAATAATGTTATCCTGTCTCAAATCAGTATGATGCTAATTAAGGGGAAGAGGTTATATTGATTCTAATCATGAAAAATTAGTGAAGTTAGTTTTTAGAACTTCAGCTCATGGCATAGGGCGGACTCGCTAACTGATCTAAAGGTCCATTGTGAGCGAGGAGCAGACATTTTACTCATGGCATAGGTACGTTTCCGATTAATTAGACAGTATTTTCCAGTAAAATTTTTAATTTTTATTTATCGATCTCGAACAAGCAATACCAGTTGCAAATGATGCTCGATGAATTCTTTTTTGAGTGCCTGCAACGATGAACATTATTGGTAATCACGGAAAGCAAGATGTCTTAATTCTTGCATATCTCTAACAGCAAATGCACTTGATGACTACACTGGCCATCGCCTTTAATGAAATACCTACGCCCCAAAATCCCGTTCTAACCGCGAGCAATATATCCGGCGTGGTCCAGAGGAAACGACTGAAATTATCCCACATTACGCTGGCGCCAGCTTAGCACTGGCCACCAGCCTGAAGGGGACTTCAGCTATTGGTTTCTGAAGAAATCGGTCCTGGAAAGGGTCATTTGCGTCTGGCAGTCGATCATTTTCTTGATTTCAGCATCTGTTCCCTGCATTGAAACTTTGCCGCACATAGCATCCTTAGTTTTGATCCACTGACGCTGAGAAGGCAGCAATTCTTTTTTCTTCGCCGGCGTTAACGTGCTCCAGGCGGTATTCAAATCAGAGTCGGCATTCGCAAACGCCATTCGGGACAGATCAAGGCTGTCAGCTTTTTGCTGCTGAACCTGCTGCTCCGCCTTTTCTTGAGCCTGAAGCTGTGTCTGCCTCTCTATTTGCTGAGCCGCCTCATACTTAGCCTGTTGCTGCGCCCTGAGTTGCGCCTGTTGTTCCGCTTCAATTTGGCTTTGCTGGGCATGCTTAGCCTGCTGGATTTTCTGCTGCTCAACGATCGGATTGATGATGGAAAGCGATGTCAGTGCAGCGGCACCCACTGATATCGGATTATCAGAAGAGGCTTTTACAAAAACGTTTTTCTGATCGTCGGTCGCCTGTGCGGTGTAGGAGATGCGTTTTGAAAAGGCGTTGGCGTTGTTATCCAAAGACAGGCTTTCCATTTGCTTGTCGAGATTACGGTTAAAGTTCTTTCTGTAAGCATCAGAAAGCTGGGCGTACTCGTTCGCAGGTAGGGTCATCGTCACGGTCCCTTCACAAGTTTTCATTGTGCTACCCGTGTCACTTGAGGTTGTGGAGATTTCAGAGATGGCCAGTTTGATCTTGTCCAAAGCACTTCGTTTGGTCTGATTAGTGACGTCAGGATATTTATCGACCTGTTCAGAGAGTCCTTCATAAGCAGACTTTTTTAATAAATCCATGAGGGCTGACTGGGTCATTTCAGAGGAACAACCGATCACGTCTTTTTTGTTATCACAGCCTGTTATGGCAACGGCGAGTAAGAGTGCTGAGTATTTTAATCTCATGAGTTCCCTTTAGAGTAAGGATTGGCTTTTAAGAGGCGGTCTGTAATCAGTCCGGAGGGCTACAGTAAACAGCGCTGAACACTGAACGCATCACAAGCAAGAACCAAGGTGATATCGGCAAAGGCTGTGAAATCTTTAATTCAACTGATGAGAATGGTATGCACAGGGTACTGTAGCGATGATCCCGAAGCCGGAAACATGCAATGCAGGTTTTCGCTGCTGACTTAATAAAGGCTAGGATAAAGCCAATGCTGGCGCACCGTTTATGACCTTTCACCTGCGCTAATCCGCACAGAAGTTCGGAACGGTGGTTTCTTCGCTGGTATATTTGTTACAGCGAGTCTCATTTGACCTGATTCTTCTTATCAACGTGGGGGATTACCCCCACTACCACGGTGCAAGATAAGAATTTCACCGAAAGTCGTTCTTGGCTCATATGTCCTGATCCCTTCAAAGGGTAGTGGTCAACTAAAACAGGCCCACCAACCGAGTGAAAGAGTGACTGCCCTGGGACGAAATCCTTCCTGTAAACTAAATTCTACCTCTACGTCCTTCACGGTGCGCTTATAACTGAGATAACAAGAGCAATACACCTGCAATCATTACATTGAATGAGATCACTACATGCCGGCAAGTGAGGGCTCCGCAGAAAATAGCGAAAGAACCAGCCATCAGCAGCATACCCGCCACACCGTAGAGAAGATTACCAGTATGACTCCATCCCCGAAAACACAACAGACCTGGCGCGAGCATTGACCATCCTGTTCTTCGCCATGACAGGTGTGTACGTTCTGGTTGTAAGCCCGGATCTCTTTTCATAATGGTCTTCCCTGCCAGAGTAATATACCCAGCAATATTGCGAGAACCAGCATCAGTATTGACAGAACCACCAGCAAACGGGTGTAAGGTAAATCATTTTCAAGACGCATAGCATATTCATTCTTGCGCCAGCGTCGCCAGGCCATATATCCCATCGCTGATGCAGCGACCAGCAGCAGTGTTGAAATACCGATACGCAGTTCCGCAGAAGATAATTGGGGGGAAAACTGCTCGATGCCGACAGCACCGGCCATGAGTGCCAGCGCAGTACGGATCCAGGCAAGAAATGTACGCTCGTTGGCGAGCGTAAAACGATAATCGGGGGTTTTGCCCTCAAGCCACCACTTACCCTTTGGGCGCATTGACGGAGTATTATCCTGTAGACTCACGTTTAATCCTTTCTTTTATCAACAATTCTTTAATAGACAGTCCGGTCGATTCGCTGTCGCGCAGATTGTGGCGAGTGATTTCTGTGCACAGAAACTCAATCATGAACAGCTGTGACATACGGGTGGCGATCGAGTCTCCCTGGTAGGGGCCAGCACTACCGCTGGTCAGCAACCAGGTGTCTGCCAGTTCAGTCAGCGGTGACTGCGGACTGTGCGTTATTGCCAGACAATGCGCGCCCGCTTTTTTGGCCAGCCGGAAGGCATTAACCACTTCCGGTGTTTCGCCTGAATGAGAAAATGCGACCACCAGATCTTCTGGTTTGAGGTTGGCGAGTTTCAACGTCATGGTAAAACGGTCGGTATAGGCTTCCGAATCAATGCCCTGACGGTTCATTTTGTCGCGGGCTTCCATTGCGGAAAGACCTGAGGCTCCAAACCCCACGAACAAAACGCGGTTCGCGGTCAAAAATCGCTCAACTACTGGATTGACCACTTTCATGTCCAGCAGACCGATGGTCTCATTCAGGGTGGTTTCCACCGTCATGGCTATTTTCTGCGCCACATCGTTGCGGGAATCATCCAGGAAGATGTCCGGGGACGATGGCAGCAGTTGCTCGCGATCGGCCAGAAGCTCACGTTTAAGCGCCGCTTTCAGCTCAAGCAGCCCGGTATAACCAATTTTTTTGCAAAAGCGCACGATCGTCGCTTCACTGACTGATATGGCTTCGGCCAGTTTACGTACCGGCATTTGCGCTACAGTAGCGGGCTGCTCAAGAATAAACCGGGCAATATGCTGGTCAGTTTCACCAAGTCCACCCAGCACATTACTGATATACACCCGCACATTTTCACGATTTACGCTCATCGCAACACCCGATCCTTTTGCATGAAAAATAACGGGTATTCTGTCAATCCCCTTCGCATGCGTCCACCGTAAAACGCAGTTTCACGGAGAATGTCTGACTCTGGTTCGGTGCAAGCAGTCGTATTCCGCGCTTCTTCTCCACCGTTCCGTCAAAATCTGGCGCATCGGTCGTCCCGGCGAGTGGCTCGATACAGAGCAAGTCAGCACCGGGAACGCCCCAGAGCGCAAGCCAGTCATATTCAGCCGTTTCAAGCGTCATGACGATTGTGCCGTCGGGTGAACAAACCCTGATCTGTTGCTGCTGGCAGTCACCGAAGTAAATGGCACCCTCGCGAAAGGCTGCCTCTGTCAGTGCAAAGGACTGCGTTGTTCGAGTCAGGTCTTCCGTGACCAGTGTTCTGTTACGCGTCGGAAAAGGCCCTCTGACCGCCAGCTCACCAAACTTCACCTGCCATCCCGTTTGGCTGGACACAGGCAGCGCAAACCCGGGGTGCCAGCCAATGGAATACAAGAATGGCTGACGGTCATCATTAAAAACTCGCTGTGTCACACTGACCCCAAACTCATGCAACATGAGCCGTAACTGAATCCGCCAGCACCATGGCCATACGCCAAGGGTTTCAGAGGTGGAGCAGGCTTCCAGCAACAGATGGTTCACACCTTGTTCAAGGTAGGTAAACGTCTGATGTCGTAAAAAACCGTGCGCTGGTAACGGCAGATGTCGATTGTCTACACGCAGTCCTTCATGGATGAGCGCCCCGACCACAGGAAACAGCTGCGTAGCCGAGTTATTCCAGACGCCTGGCTGCGGTTGCCACAACCATTCACGCCCCGTGGATTTATCGCGCAGAGAAGATAGCTCACCGCCCGCCGCGTTCACCACGACCAGAAAGCGGTTATTTTCAAGCTGCCAGACGTTCATGGTTACTCTGTCCTCAGCAGCAATCGGCTCTGATAAACCAGCGCCTTATGCCGGTCTCCGGTGAAACAAGCATCAATCAGCGTGAAGATATCCCTTTCAGCCAGTGAATGTCCGGCCGGGAAATGCTTCAGCAACTCATCCTGCGTTATGCCCTGCTCTTTGGCTGCACTGAGGACAAAACGTAATGCCTCTTCCACGCCATGATGCGCACAGCGATAGGCTTTCCCGGTCCATGGACGCTGTCTGGCCCAGCGCTCAGCGAAGGCAATTTCGCGTTCCGGCGTTAGCATGTCCAGTTCAAAACGGACGTAGAGTTCTGGTGGTGCATCATGCCGTTCCATCAGTCCGGTTATTGCCTGCGCGTAGTGAAACGCACGTTTACTGTCGTGAAGAGGACGCATCTGCTGCGGATCGGCGTTGAGATCGAAGAGTTTATCCCCGAACCGCCACGGATTCAGATAACCAAAGGTTGCAGGAATTTGCATGACCTGCGCGCCCTGGGTGAAATCAAAGCCGGGATGGATAGTGATATTCTGCAGCTCATTCATCTTGAACATGCTGTCGATTCGGGCCGGCATCAGGGTATATTCATACAGCCCCCCCTTCCCTTCCTCCCGTGGGCAGCGCATATAGACGTACTCGCCGTCGGTGATATTGATGTGGCCGCCAAAGTAGCCAAACATCGCATAATCACGTACTGGGGTATCATTTTCCACAGCCGGACGCAGCGGCTTACCGGTCATGGATGGCGGACGTGGAACGTCGAAATACTCCAGCAGAGTTGCCGGAATATCGATAGTCTGTGCCAGCGCGCTGCGGCGTACGCCTTCTGCTTTACAACGTGGATCGCGGATAAAGAACGGTGTGTTTGCGATTTCGTTGTACACCGGCATGATGTTCTTGCCCCACCATTGATGCTCTCCCAACAGGAATCCGTGGTCGGTACAGACGATGAACAACGTGTCTTCCCACAGCTCCAGTGCTTTCAGCTTGTCCATCACCTGGCCAAGGTAGTCGTCACACATGGTGATGAGTGCCTGGTAGAATTTTCGGACTTTATCATCATCCCTGCCGCCAGGTGCGCCGCAGTAGTAAGGCACCCACCCGTCAAATTCATCAGGGGTGCAGCCATACTGTGCAAGGTATTTTTCCGGTACGAAGAACGGTTCATGGGGATCGAAACATTCGATCTGCAGGAACCAGTTATCCTGATCTTTATTGGTTTCCAGGAAATCTATACCGGCACTGATGGTACGGTGAGTAAAGTGATCGTCCTGGATGGGCATCGCCGCACGGTTAATCAGGTCCTGGATCATACGCCCGCTGCGACGGCGCAGGGTTTCTTCGTCTTCCATTCCCTGCCAGTTGATGGCTGGTTTTTCAACCTGCCCTTTCCAGCAATCCCCTTCCTGGCCGCGGATAAACTCAAAGGTGGAATAACGAGTATGGTAGGTCGCTCCGCCATCACGCCAGTAGTGTTTATGGTCGGTCACCATATGGGTATGAATGCCAGCCTGCTTCAGCGCCTGGAACGTTGAGAAATCGAACGGCTCCAATGGCCCCCAACTGCGGTGCAGAAAATTATAACGCCCAGTATGCAGTTCGCGTCGGGCTGGCATGCAGGGCATGCTGCCGACATAGAAGTTATCAAACTGCGCAGACTCACGGGCTAGCCGGGTAAAATTGGGAGTGATGGCATCGCCCCCATAAGGGGCGAGGTGGTTACGCGTCAGCGTATCAAACATCAGCATTACAGCTTTCATAAAACGTCTCTTCTTTATGAACCGATAAATTCTTCGACTTCGTTTTTAATCAGCGTCACGTGTGGGCCGTAGACTACCTGCACCCCCTCTCCACGGATAAACGCCCCACGGCTGCCGAGTAGTTTAAAGGCGTCCACAACAACGCTTTGTGGGTTTTTGACTGTGATACGAAGACGAGTAGCGCAGCAATCCACATCAACAATATTGTCCCGGCCCCCCAGTGCCTGCACGATCCCAGCAGCCCGTTCACTGCCACTGACAGATGCCGCTACCGGCTGTTCATCTTCTGCGTCATCTTCACGGCCCGGCGTGTTCAGTTGACGCCATTTGATAAGGAAGCGGAAGGAGAAGTAATACAGGCAGAACATGACCACACCGAGAGGGAGCATCAGCAGCCAGTTGGTTTTGGCATTACCCTGAAGAACACCAAACAGCAGAAAGTCGATAAGCCCACCGGAGAATGTCTGTCCAACCGTGATTTGCAGGATGTGTGTAAACATAAATGCAACGCCGGTCAGCACAATGTGCATGCCATACAGCAACGGCGCGCAGAACATGAACGCAAATTCCAGCGGCTCAGTAATGCCGGTGACAAACGCAGTTAGCGCAGCGGAAAGCATCAGGCTGGCAACTTTTTTCTTGTTCTCAGGACGGGCAGAATGGTAGATAGCCAGCGCTGCACCCGGCAGGCCGAACATAAAGTCTGCGAAACGCCCGGCCATGAAACGGGATACCCCGATGTAGTACTGCGTCACAGAGGGATCGGCCAACTGGGCAAAGAAGATTTTTTGCGTTCCTTGTACCAGGTGTCCGTTCACCATTTGCTCCCCTCCCACACTGGTCAGCCAGAATGGCAGGTAGAACAGATGATGAAGGCCCAAGGGAATGAGGCATTTGAGGATCATGCCGTAGAACAGGGTCCCAACATAACCGGTTTTTTCAACCAGCCCCCCCAGATGGGTAATGCCCGTCTGGATATGAGGCCAGACCCAGAACAGCGCCACCCCGAGGAAGATGGCAAAAAAGGAACTGACAATAGGCACGAAACGGGAGCCGCTGAAAAAGGCCAGCAGACTGGGTAGCTCGGTTTTGCCAAACCGCTTTTGAACCCAGAAGGCCAGCAGACCGCTAATGATCCCGCCCATCACGCCGGTTTGTAGCGTAGTGATCCCCATTACACTCGCCTGCCCGGCTGCGGCCAGATTCTCTGAGGCCAGCGTTCCAGATAGCAACAGTGACGCGTTGATCGCCTTGTTCATGACGATAAAGCAAAGTACTGCAGCAAGACCGGCCGTTCCCTTGTCGCTTCGTGCCATACCTACAGCAATGCCCACGGCAAACAGCAGAGAGAGATTATCGAAGACCACGCTACCACACAGTTTCATGACGGTAAAAATCGCCTGAATCACTTCACTGTTGAGGGCTGGATAGGTGGAGATGGTAACCGGATTGGTGAACACGCCACCGAATCCCAGAAGCAGACCTGCGGCTGGCAGGACGGCAATCGGCAGCATAAACGATTTACCCAGATTTTGTGCTCCGGCAAACAGTTTGCTCATAAAGACCCCTAATGTTGGTGTTATGAAGTTTATATTTCATGTTATATTGATATCAATGAAAACTATGTTTCAGTCTTTTTTGGCCAAAGTCAAAACACAGTGATAAAAGAGTGAGCAATATCACTAAATTTCGTGTGTGATTTATTCAGGAGCGACCATGAGCAAACCATTCCATTTGATGGCCAAGCCCGTCAGCTATCAGTGCAATATCGCCTGCGATTACTGCTTCTATCTGGAAAAAGAACAGAGCACGCTGAAACCCCGTAAACCCGCCCGGCATATGGATGATGTCACGCTTGAAGCCTATGTGCGGCAGTACATTGAGGCGAACCCTGGCCCAGAGGTGGAATTTACCTGGCAGGGAGGCGAACCAACGCTTGCCGGTATTGCTTTCTATGAAAAGGCGATGCAGTTGCAGAGCAAATATGCCGGGAAGAAGCGTATCAGTAACAGCATCCAGACCAATGGCGTGCTGATTGACGAGGCATGGGCTGCATTCCTGGCGAAAAATCAGTTTCTGGTCGGCCTGTCGATTGACGGTCCAGCCTGGTTGCACGACCGCTACAGGAAGACCCGGAGTAAGCAGTCTGTTTTTGGCAACGTACTGCGGGCGATGGATTTGCTGAAGAAACACCATGTTGATGTGAATGTTCTGACTGTCGTCAATAATGTCACAGCTGAACATCCGCAAGAGATTTACGCGTATCTGACCCAGGAACTGAAGGCTGAGTTTGTTCAGTTTATCCCGGCGGTCGAGCAGCGCCCGGCTAACGAAAAGTATGGTGAATTACTCTACCCGCAGACACTCGCCGGTTCCGTCACGGAGTGGTCAGTATCCGGGGAACAATGGGGGAACTTCATGAAGGGGGTATTTGACCTGTGGATACGCAGGGACGTTGGCCGCGTGTATGTACAGATGTTTGATAGCGCGCTGGCGGCCTGGCTTGGTGAAAAACCATCATTGTGCGTAATGCAGTCTTCCTGCGGTTTTGGTCTGGTCGTGGAGCAAAACGGTGACGTCTACAGTTGCGACCATTACGTTTACCCTGAGCACCGGTTGGGAAATCTGCGCCGGGATAGCCTGGCGAAGATGGTCGCCAGCAAACAGCAACGCAAGTTTGGGCTTGCTAAAACAGAGGTGAGTTCAGAGTGCATGCGCTGTGAGTGGCGATTTGCCTGTCATGGCGGTTGCCCGAAGCACCGGATACATAAAATGGGCGAGCGCTGGCATAATCACCTGTGTGCGGGCTACAAGGCAATTTTCAGTCATGTCGATCCTTATATGCGTTATATGGCCAGACAAATCAGTATGCAGCGACCACCAGCAGAGGTGATGCAGGTGGCCACGATTATTGCTAATCAGGAAAGCCATTCCCGGGGCTCATAGAGAACCCATCAGCTATAAATCGCTAATAGATGCCAGTGATGAGTATATTTTCGGCCACGCAAGAAATAAGGCTGTGTGCTAAGTTCGTCAGACAAACCTTTGTTGAAGGTCTCAGGGTGTGAATGACGATATCTGGCACAACGCCGACCGTCAGCACGCCACAAAATTAATGAACACATCTAATAAACCCTAGCTAATTACCCCATCTAATCGAATAAATAACTTTGCGTTATGCTTTTCCTCGACAACAGCCAAAGGATAACGTCATGCAAACTGTAAAACTGAACAACGGTATTGAAATGCCCCTGCTGGGCTTTGGTGTGTTTCAAATGTCTGATGCCGCTGAATGCGAAAGAGCCGTGATTGATGCCATCGATACGGGATACCGCCTGATCGATACCGCCGCGTCTTACCAGAATGAAACCCAGGTCGGGAACGCTCTGAAACAAAGCGGTATCGCCCGTAACGAACTCTTTGTAACGACCAAGCTGTGGCTGCAGGATACTCATTACGAAGGCGCTAAAGCCCAGTTCGAACGCTCCCTGAATCGGCTGCAACTTGATTATGTCGACCTGTATCTGATTCACCAGCCTTACGGTGATGTTCATGGGGCATGGCGTGCCATGGAAGAATTGCAACAGGCAGGAAAAATTCGCGCCATTGGCGTCAGCAACTTCCATCCTGACAGACTGGCCGACCTTATCGCCTTCAACAACGTTGCCCCTGCGGTAAACCAGATTGAAGTTAACCCCTTCAACCAGCAGCTGCATGCCGTTCCTTGGAATCAAAGCCGTGGCATTCAGCCGGAAGCCTGGGCTCCGTTTGCTGAAGGGAAAAATGGTCTGTTCCAGCATCCCGTGTTAACGGCAATTGGTCAGAAGTACGGCAAAAGCGTGGGCCAGGTTGTTCTGCGTTGGATCTTCCAGCGAGGCATCATTTCACTGGCGAAATCGGTGCGCAAAGAACGCATGGCAGAGAACATTAACATTCTCGATTTTGAACTTAGTCCTGAGGATATGTTGCTGATTGCCACGCTCGACACTGCAACCAGCGCCTTCTTCTCTCACCGCGATCCGGCGATGGTGGAATGGCTGACCGGCCGCAAACTTGATGTTTAAGTCGCGATAAAAGAGGTATTCATTCAATGCAAAAACGTTATCTGGGTAAATCCCGACTCGAAGTATCCGCGCTTGGGCTCGGCTGCATGGGCTTAAGCCATGGCTACGGTCCGGCGACCGATACCCGTCAGGCTATCGAGCTCATTCGCGCTGCGGTTGAACGTGGCGTCACCTTCTTCGATACCGCTGAAGTGTATGGCCCCTTTCTTAATGAAGAGGTTGTAGGCGAAGCCTTAAAACCGTTTCGTGACCGTGTGGTTATTGCCACCAAGTTTGGTTTTACCTTCGGTGCGGACAACAAGCAGCAGATTTTAAACAGCCGTCCTGAACATATCCGTGAAGCTGTGGAAGGATCATTACGCCGCCTTAAGACTGATGTCATTGATCTGCTGTACCAACACCGTGTCGACCCGGATGTCCCCATTGAAGATGTTGCGGGAACGGTGAAAGACCTGATAGCGGAAGGCAAAGTCAAACATTTCGGTCTGTCCGAAGCGGGCGCACATACCATTCGTCGTGCACATGCTGTTCAACCGGTTACTGCGCTGCAAAGCGAATACTCTCTGTGGTGGCGCGAACCTGAGCAGGAAATCCTGCCGTTACTGGAGGAACTGGGTATTGGTTTCGTTCCCTTCAGCCCATTAGGCAAAGGCTTCCTGACGGGATCGATTAAGCCAGGAACCACTTTTGGCAAGGATGATTACAGAAGCCAAGTGCCGCGTTTCGCCGAGCAGGCGATTGAAGCCAATGAAAAGCTGGTCACCTTGCTGGGTGAACTGGCGGCAGAGAAAGGTGTGACGTCTGCGCAAATCGCGCTGGCATGGCTGTTGGCACAAAAGCCGTGGATTGTTCCTATCCCTGGTACCACCAAACTGCACCGGCTGGAGGAAAACCTGGGGGCTGCCGACATCATTCTTTCGCAGAAGGATACGCAGCAGATAACCCAGGCGCTGGAAACGATTAACATCGTCGGTGAACGTTACTCTCCTGAGCACCTGGCCCGCGTAGGCCGTTAATACCCGAACGGGTCTACGGACCCGTTATTGGGCGTAGCGAAGTGCATCGATCATCAGCGCAAATGCGGGCGGGTGCTGCTTACGGCTCGGGTAGTAGAGATAATAGCCGGGAAAAGATGGGCACCAGTCCTGCAGAACCTGAATAAGCTCTCCTGACTTTATATAATCCTGCACCCTGTCTTCAGGCATACAGGCAATGCCAAAACCGGATAAAGCAGCATCAATCCTTTCTGCCTGCTGGTTAAACGTTACCTGCCCTTCCACTCTGACCCGTAACGGTTTCCCTTCCTTCTCAAACTCCCAGTGATAAAGCCCACCGGCAGTCGGCAGGCGCATATTGATGCACCGATGATTTTGTAGCTCGTGCGGCGTTTCAGGTGCAGGGTTTGCCGCGAAGTAAGACGGTGCTCCCACCACGGCCATGCGCATGTCCGGGCCAATTCTTACAGCAACCATATCCTTATCCACGCTTTCGCCCAGGCGGATCCCGGCATCAAAACGGCCCTCAACAATATCGACAAAGCCGTTATCAACCACCAGTTCGAGATTAATTTCCGGATATTCTTTGAGGAAAGGTTTTAACTTTGGCCATACCAGACTTCGCGCGGCATGCTCCCCAGCAGATAAGCGGATATTGCCGGAGGCAGTGCCGTTCAGTTGAACCAGCGATTCCAGCTCCTGTTCAAGATCGGCAATACGCGGTTCAAGGCAGGCAATAATTCTCTCACCGGCTTCCGTAGGGGCAACGCTTCGGGTCGTACGGGTCAGAAGGCGGATATTGAGCCTTTCCTCCAGCGCCTTCATCGCATGGCTGAGTGCAGACTGAGATACACCCAGTTTGCCCGCTGCTTTGGTAAAACTTCGCTCCCTTGCCACCACCAGAAAGATTTGCAGTTCGTTGAAGTTTTCTTTAAGCATCGGCGATTTCCTTATGGTGGCATTCCCTTCATCGCGCACTCATGAAGGGTGTTCATAGACACAATCATTTTAGCCCTATTACTGACAATAATGATAATTGATATTCTGGCTGTAGAGAAAATAAGTCTGAATTATCATAAGGTTTATCATGAAAATACTCATTGCAGGCGCGACCGGAAGTATTGGTCTTCATGTCGTGAATACCGCTATCGAAATGGGTCATCAGCCCGTGGCGCTGGTCAGAAATAAACGGAAAGTAAAATTACTTCCGCGTGGAACGGATGTTTTTTACGGCGATGTTTCAATGCCTGAAACACTTACCGATTTGCCGAAAGATATTGATGCCATCATCTTCACGCTCGGTTCCGATGGCCAGGGGCGTATTGGCGCCAGAGCGATAGATTACGGCGGTGTGCGTAACACTTTACGACTCTTCAGGGATACACCTGTACGCATCGGTTTAATGACCACGATTGGCGTGACTGAACGACTCAGTACCTGGAATCAACGCACTGAGGTTCATGACTGGAAAAGACGTGCCGAACGTCTGGTCAGAGCGAGTGGTCACCCCTATACCATCGTCAGACCCGGCTGGTTTGATTACAACAATGATGATGAACACAGAATCGTTTTGCTCCAGGGGGATCGTCGCCATGCAGGAACACCAGAAGATGGTGTGATATCAAGGCAGCAAATCGCCCAGGTTCTGGTCAGTGCCCTGACTAACGAGGCGGCAAAAAATAAAACGTTTGAGCTGGTGGCCGAACGAGGCGAAGCACAGCCGGATCTTACTCCACTGTTTGCAGACCTGCAGGCTGATGATCCACAAAAAAATGATGGCATTTTAGATATAGACAATATGCCTCTGTGTGAAGAACCTGAGTGCATTATTAACGAGCTGAACCGCACGGGGTTGCTGAAATCTATAAATAAATCATAAGCATCCCGACAAGGCTGTATCATCGCCCTCTTATAATGCGCGTTAATTTATTTTCAGAACAGAAGACATCATCGATGAGATAACCCGAGCGATTGATTTAAACGTACACAAATCGCTGAAGGTAAGTTTAGCGTATCGATGATCAGGCATGCTTCAGCCAGTTCCGGAATATTTGCGCTTGCAGTATTCCCTGAAAATCAATCAGCCCTGAGCAACCAAGTTTCTTGATCAGATTCTGCCTGGCCTGGTAAATGGTTTTTAAGTGTAGATTTAACATGGCAGATATCTCAAAAACAGTTCGCCCCTCCCCTAGCTGCGTTAAAATATATTTATCTCGCGCAGTCAAGGAGATATTGAGTTCCGATTGATGCTCGTGCTTACCACCAGCACGAGTAATATCAATAATAAATTGCTTGATTGAGGCAACATCGCTATCTACTGGCAGTCTGTAAAGTGAGATGTCATTGAGATACTGATACAGATGGCCATCAATCAGCAGCACCAGACGATACGTATTCAGATCGTAATTTTGCTTTTTTACCGCGTCAAAGTGATTAGCGGTGAAGAAAACAAGTCGCGCCTTGTCATCTTCAAAAACGATATCTGCAAGGATATTCTTTAACCCTTGCCTGATATAGATATCATCAATCCATAAAACTGCGTTTCCAGCATGTTCCTGCACGATGTTCATCATTATGACCTCAACGAAAAATCACCATTGACCTCACCGGGCTGCGAAGTTTTATCGAGTTGAAGATGTGCCAGAATCTGTGAATAGAGATCGGTCAGTATCACATTCTTCTCATTCTTCAACTGCGTGCTGAATGCCTGAATAAGAACATCATTACTGATACAACCCTGTTTTAACATGACATTACGCTCTATATCCTTATACAAAGCGCAGCGGAAAATAAAATCTTCCGGAATTGAATTAGCCATATCAACTCCATAATATGCAGTCATAAAAATAAGAGGATGCTATGTATAGTCTTAATCCAAAAAGCGAAGCGACAGAACTTACATCATACAATAATTGTGCTGTGTATTTATATTAATGTGTTATCTCATTAGACGTCATCAGCCGTATAACGTAACACTATTTCCAGGGTTTTTCTGATAATGTCTGCCTTGACAACGTCAGTTGTTGACTCCAGCGAACTAATCAGGCTTAAAATGATATTTTTATTATTAACATTATCACCTGCCAGAATTACATTTGTTACCGCCTGCCCCAATACCACTGACTCATCTGCTAATAGTTCACCTGCATTATGGAAGTAACTTGATAAAGCTTTATCCGTCATTACACTGTGGACATTAATTTCATGAAGCATGGTAACCTCGCTTGTATAGTCTGGAGAATTATCTTTAATGTAATTTAGGGTTTTTGCTGGCACTGAAAGCACTCTCATCTCTCGTTTTTTCCGGTTTTCTGCTTATCTTCCCCGGATTAACATTTGTGAAATCATTGATAACGCTGTCAATTAATTGTTTACGTGTACCATCCATTTCACTGGCATGCATAAGCCGCAATTGCTTAATCAGTGCAGCTAACGAAACGTCTGTATGCATTCGCAAAATTTCTAGCACAGCCAAACCTGTAATTTCATGTTTCAAGCGTTCACTGTCAGGTTTCTTCATAACTCCTTCACTACTTACCCATTATCATAGTAGGGCTTTATTTTATTCGAAAAGCAGGCCGATTAACGCATTGTAATGTTTCTGTTCATTCTCACCTGATGCATTTTCAAGACGGTGCAGAAGTTTGGTACACAGTGATTTGCGACTGAGATTGCGCCCATCTTTTAGTATCTCAGTCACGATTTCGCCCAACGTTTCCTGTTGGGTTGGCAGATGCGCTTTAGCAAAGTAACGAGAAATCGCGCTTGCAGAATCAGTGCGAACAGTATGCTGCTGCATGGAGTGCTCCTGTAACAAAATGCTGGTGAATATTAAGTTTTATAACAGTAGCAAAGCTGTACCGAAAATGTGTACAACATAGCACGCTAATTTTTAGCAAAAAATGCTAAACTAATTAAATCATGCTGTTACGATGGTTAAGTTCTCCATGAAATTCAATTTCTTTGTACAAATCACTTTGTATTATCAATGATAATTGATCTGTATTAGCCCCGATTACTTGTAAAGACAAAGTTAGAATTATGTATTAAAATCAGGGCGTAACCTGGTTTGTCTGATACTGACCAGACCTCTTCTCCTTCCTTGATCCCGGACTGTCCATGCTCACGACCATTATTTACCGTAGCCATCTACGTGAAGACGCCCCTCTCAAAGCGCTTGAGGATATGGTGACAGCCGCAAATATCAAAAACAGGCGATCAGATGTTACGGGGATCTTACTCTTTAACGGCCATCACTTTTTCCAACTGCTTGAAGGCCCAGAGGAGCAGGTAAAAGAGATCTATCGTTGTATTTGTAACGACCCCCGGCACCACAATATCGTTGAACTGATGTGTGATTACGCACCTGCGAGAAGATTCGGAAATGTAGGGATGGAGTTATTTGATTTACAAAAACATGAACGGAATGACGTCCTGCAAGCTGTACTCAATAAGGGTACGTCCAAATTTCAGCTCACGTATGATGACAGAGCATTACAGTTTTTCCGCACATTTGTCCTCGCCACGGAAAAATCGAGCTATTTTGAAATACCTGCGCCTGATTACTGGAGTTTTATAACCGACAATACCTGTACCATCCTGGATGAAAGCACACTCCCGTCAGATACAGATTTCAGCTTTGCTTTTCAACCAATTATCGATCCTATGTCACAGCGCGTCATTGCGCTGGAAGCCCTTATTCGCGGTAAAGACGGTGAAACGCCCGCAACATATTTTGACAAATTCAAACCTGAAGATGTGTATACCGCTGATCTGCAGAGCAAAAAGACTGCATTTGCAATGGCAAGCGCACTGGGTCTTAATCACAAAATGCTGTCGGTTAATCTGTTACCCATGACCCTGGTAAACAGACCCGATGCAGTCAGCTTTCTTATAAACGAAATCGCGGCGCATGGACTGGTGCCTGAACAAATCATTGTAGAGTTTACCGAAAGTGAAGTTATTTCGCGTTTTGATACGTTCGCGCAGGCCGTGAAATCACTCAAGGCAGCGGGTATATGTGTGGCGATAGATCATTTCGGGGCAGGTTTTGCCGGGCTTCAGCTTTTGTCTCGCTTTCAACCGGACCGAATTAAGATAAGCCGCGAACTCATCACTGATGTGCATAAAAGTGGACCACGGCAGGCCATCATTCAGGCCATAATCAAATGCTGCGCTTCACTGGAGATAATGATTTCTGCGGTCGGCGTCGAAAAACCTGAAGAGTGGATGTGGCTTGAATCCGCGGGTATTGAGATCTTCCAGGGTAACCTTTTTGCAAAAGCCTGTCTGAATGGTACTCCGTCTGTCGCGTGGCCAGAGAAAAAATGATTTCTCAACGTTATAATAATTAACCTATTGTTATTACACAATAATCCCGCCACCTCTTTTATGCTGAACATAAAAATTCAGCATTTACTCCCTACGTGATAGTAAAGTAAATCTTAATTTTGCTAGAATCCTATGTATGTTTTGTACAATTTGATGCATGTTGTACAAAGTAGCAGGAACCGCATATCGGTGACGGAGAATCAGGAGTGTCTGGGGGAATTATGGCTTATTACAGCATTGGGGATGTCGCAGAACGTTGCGGGATAAATCCTGTCACCCTTCGGGCATGGCAACGACGTTACGGTTTACTCAAACCTCAACGCAGCGAAGGTGGCCACCGACTCTTTGATGAAGAGGATATTCAACGTATTGAAGAAATAAAACGTTGGATTAGCAGTGGCACACCCGTTGGCAAAGTTAAAGCATTGCTGGAAACCAGTACCCGTGAAACTGACGACGACTGGAATCAATTGCAAGAAGAGATGATGGGCATTCTTCGTATGGCGTATCCCCCGAAGCTGCGAGCCAAAATTATCGCACTCGGTCGCGCCTACCCCGTAGATGCGTTGATTGATCGCGTTTATCTTCCCGTGCGTCAGCGGTTGATACTTGACCATAATACATCCCGCATCATGAACAGTATGCTTGATGGCGCATTGATTGAATATGTAGCCACCCTGCTGTCTGAAACGCGCCGCAAATCAGGGAAAGATGCCATCCTGATGGCCTGGGATGTTGAAGACCGAACCCGTTTATGGCTCGAAGCCTGGCGTTTATCGCAATCGGGCTGGCATATTGCCGTGCTTGCTGAACCCATTGAATCGCCAAGACCTGAACTCTTCCCCGGGCAAACGCTTTTTGTCTGGACTGGTATCACGCCAACCCGCAGACAAAATGAACTTCTACAACACTGGAACGAACAAGGTTATAAAGTCATTTTTCACAGCCCGTAACCAACATGTATCGCAGTAATGAGCTGAGTAAGATAAATCTTACTAATTCTCATTTTTTGGGTGGTTATTTTGAATGCCATCCAATGAATCTGTGTTCCCTACCCGCCTGACTTAATACCCGCAGTAGCATAAAAACAAAACAATATACTCACCCGTGGGTATTATTTTTTTGCAAACGACATCACCTTTTTCCTAAGTAAAATTTATTAGATCAACTGGCGCACGCCTAATACTTATTCTAGGGTTAAACCATGTCTTCCTGTACCACATTATTGTTTTTCTAAAGTAATAAATGTGGTTATTTGAAAAAGGTAAAGGATATGGCTCTAGTCTTAGACAAACGCTTAATTCTTTGTTGCTGCGCCTTTTCCATTATTCCCGTGGCAAATGCAGCAACCGTTAACGGAACATTTCAGGTACTGATGACGATTCAAAAGGCCTGTACCGTGACTGCCGGTTCGGCTTCAAATATCACGCTTGGACCGGTGAATACCACGGCAACAAATACCAATGCAAGCAACACGATTTCGATTAATTGCTCAAAAACCACGCCCTATTTTATCGGCCTGGCGCCGTCGGCCGCCAATGGGGGGACGACGACGGGCTCAGGCGCCATGTCCTCCGTGGCTAACGCTGCCACTAATACCGATAAAGTGCCCTACCAGCTAAATCGAACATCAGCAACAGGTCCAGTGTGGGGGAACACCGCCACCGACACCGCGCCTGGAAACGGCGTAGCGGCGACGGGGACCGGGCTGGTGCAAACGTTTACTGTTTATGCCACCGCACCGAGCGCCAACTTCACTCCTGACGACTATGCCGACACGGTAACGGTTAACGTTAACTACTAACTTCAGGAAGCCACATGAGAGTAAAACTGCCTGTTCAGCAGTGTGCCTGCGCATGCCTGTTAGGGATGGTTGCGAGCCTCAACCCTGCTGCCGCCAGCGGACTGCAAATCGCCCCGGTCACATTAACTTTGCTCGCGACGCAAAATGCCGATGGTATCTGGCTTAGTAATGCGGGTGAAAATGTGCTCAATGCCCAGGTTCGGGTTTTTCGCTGGAGCCAGAGCGCTTACGGCGACAAACTTACCCCCTCTCAGGGGCTGGTCATTAGCCCGCCGATGCTGGCATTAGCCCCCGGAGAACGTCAGTTGATTCGCGTTATTCGGACCGGCCCACCTTCGGCACATGCTGAAGACGCTTATCGGTTATCGATAGATGAGTTACCGCCTGCAAAAGTAGAAAAAAATAAGCTTCAGTTTGTGCTGCATTATTCCGTCCCCGTTTTCATTCAACCAACATCAGCGGCGCAAACGCAGGCTAAATTGCAATGGAAATTACAACAGCTTGATGGCAAAAAATTTATTGAAGTGAGTAACCAGGGAAATGGGCATGCACAATTATCTGCTGCAACATTTATAAGCCCTGACGGTGCTAAAAAAGTTATTACGCCCGGACTGTTAGGCTACGTTTTACCCGGCTCAACGATGCGCTGGATAGTCTCTCCGTCGGCCAGTAATACTCATGATGGCGGGAAAGTTGAAGTCACAATCAATGGCCAAAAAACAGTACAAGATCTGTAACAGATCCTGGCTTCTGGTGAAATATTGCTTTCTCAATGGAGTATTAATATCGGGAATGGTTTGCGCACAAACGCTGAATAATAACCAGAACGAAGATGGTGTTATTAATGGCGCAGCGCAGCTCGTGGGGGTCAATTTGTATCTCGACGTCACCTTAAATGGGAATCCCGTTGGGCTGGTGCATTTGGGTTACGATAATGGAAAGCTCTATGCAGGGGCAGATACCCTGCGAAAAATGGGCTTTCACTTTGCGCCTGACGCCACTCACGCCGTCTGCCTGAACGATATCCCCGAGCTAACCATTGACTATAACGTTCAGTTGCAAACGCTTTCGCTTACTGCGCCACTCAGTTCACTCGATCTTGCGACCACGCAGCTTAACTCCCCCGTGGAGACCGCGCCGACGGCGACAACATCACGCGGAGCGCTGCTCAATTACGATATCTATACCCAACAGGGGGATGAAAGCGCAATAAATACCTTCAGCGAACTCCGCGCTTTCAATGCTGCAGGCGTGCTCAGCACCACCCAGTTGACGCAGTATTCCACCGAGGAAAATGCGGATAACAGCGTTGAGCGACTCGATACCAGCTGGCGTACGTCATTTCCCGAAACGATGCTGGCGGTAACCGTTGGCGATACCCTGACCAGTTCACTTATCTGGTCCCGGCCGACGCGTATCGGCGGCATTCAGATAGGAACCGATTTTGGTTTGCGGCCCTATATGCCAACCACCCCGCTCCCTGCATATCTTGGCTCCGCGACGTTGCCGTCAAACGTTGAGCTGTACGTCGACGGCGTCAGGTACTACAACGGAGAAGTCCCCGCGGGTAGCTTTCAGATCAACACAATGCCGAACATCAGCGGCGCGGGAACGGGTCAGGTAATGATGACGGATGCGCTGGGCAGAACGAGCATACAAAATTTTTCGTTCTACAACGATCAGCAACTCCTGCGGGAAGGATTAACTGCCTGGTCTGCAGAACTGGGTACGGTACGCGAAAACTATGGTTACTCCTCTTTTGATTATGCCAGCGCACTGGTACTGAGCGGTACATGGCGTCGTGGGTTTAGCAATACGTTCACCGCCGGGACTCACGCTGAAACCAGCGATGGACTGATTAACGCAGGCTTCAGTAACGACTGGATCCCAGGCACCCGCAGCGGCACGTTTTCGACCTCAATTGCCGCAAGTACCGACGCAGGAAAGAACGGTTTTCTGTACAGTTTTGGTTATCGTTGGTCCGGCGAACGGTTTAATTTCAGTACCAGTACGACAGCCACTTCCGGCGATTATCGCGATGTCGCCACCCATTATGGCGAGCCGCCACCGACGCTTAACAGCAATACGGTCATTGGCTATTCGCTGGAAGCTGCCGGTAATGTCAGCCTGAGTTACCTGCAGTTTCGTTATCCGCACGAAAATGCGGTGCGCTACGCCAACGCCAGCTGGTTCAAATCGATTACCGACAACATTTCACTGAATGCCGGATTCAACCAAAACATCGACGATAACCGCGATCGCAGTCTCTATCTGATGGTGACAATGACCACTGATAACAATCTCAGTGCCAGCAGCACCCTACAACGCACCAATGATGAAACCGGCTACCAGCTCAACGCCAGCCTGACGCCTCCTGCCGACGGCGGCTGGGGCTGGAATCTGGCCGCCAGTCAGCAGGCTTCCCGGCAAAGCGGTCAGGGAGAAGTGGGATATCTGGGGCGTTATGGTAAAGCGTACGCGGGATTCAGCCGTTTACCGGATAACCACTACGGCTACGCAGGCGCCACCGGATCGCTTGTTACCATGGGAGGCGGCCTGTTTGCAGCACGTGAAATCAACAATGGCTTTGCCGTCGTATCCACTGACGGCGTTCCTGACGTCCCGATTAAATTACAAAATAACCTGATTGGTCGCAGCGACGACCAGGGGCTATTGCTGGTCACGCCACTGAACAGTTATCAAAAAAACCTGATCAGTATTGACCCAATGGATCTCCCCGCCAATATGCGGATCGCGCGCGTTGAGGCGAATGCAACGCCTGCCGATCGTTCCGGTACACTGGTTAGCTTTGGCATTACCCCGGTACGCGCTGCGCAGGTCATCCTCGTCGACAATCAGGGTAAACCCATTCCCGAAGGCAGCATGGCATACGCCATCAGCGGAGCAGGACAATCGTCTGTCGTTGGTTTTGATGGGATGACCTGGTTCGACATGCTGGAACAGCACAACGCGCTACGCGTTGAGACAGACGCCGGCAGTTGTCGCGTGCAATTTGACTATCCCACTTCCGCAAAGGGGATTGTGCAAATAGGTCCACTGGTTTGCCGGCCACACTAACAGGAGTGCGCTCATGAGGTTAAGGCATCTGTTACTCATCGCAGCCGTACTCTTTTGTCCGGCGATTAGCCATGCCGTAACCTGTTCGGTGAGCAATGTGCAACCCATAAATTTGGGCTCAGTCAATCCGCTGTCTGCGACAGGCACAACGTCATCAATGACGTTCAACTACACCTGCACCAAAGAGCTTGGCGACGTGCTGGCAGGGATCAACCTCTGTTTTAATATTGGCTCCTCAGCCGTCAGTGGCCAGGTGACACCTCGAAATATGTCATTAAACGGAACACCTGCCAGAACGCTGGCATACCAGCTTTACCAGGATGCCGGACACACCAAAGTCTGGGGGAGTCAGTATCAGTCGGGAACAACTTTTCCAATGGTACAGCTTAACCTGCTGAACCTGACGCCAGTGACGGGCTCACTCACGGTATCAGCGCAGATTGTCACGCCACAAACTTCAGCCGTCCCCGGAAGCTATCAGGATAGCTATACGGCGGCGACAGCCCTTGTCACCCTCAATCCTGGATTGCTTTTCCCGCCGACCACCTGTGGCGATACCGTTGCCGCCAGGCTTCCCTTCACCGTATCGGCGACGGTCAGCAAACAGTGCAATATCACCTCTGCAACCAATATTAGCTTTGCGCCAGCCGGGGCGACCGGGCGTAACCTAACGGCTTCAAATACCGTGGGCGTAGCATGTTCCAATAACACGCCTTACACCATCGGACTTCAGCCCTCTAACGGCAATACGGCAGGCAGCGGCGTGATGTCCGGCACGGGGTCAAATACGGACAAGGTCCCCTACCAGCTTAGCTCGACGCCGGGGCCGTCCGGTACGGTTTGGGGCAATTCATCGCTCAATACTGTCGCGGGCAACGGTACGGGAACCACCACCACCTACCCGGTTTACGCCACCGTTCCCAGCGCGAACTACACGCCTGACAACTATGCTGATACCGTTACCATCGCCGTGACCTACTGACCTCAGCTTAATCGCAATAAAGCAAATACATTTTATTATCATATTATTTACTTTTAGAGGTGCGTCATAAATCTGACAAATTGCGATTTTTATAAATCATGCATATTAAATTATCCAGTCAGCAAAATAACCGAAATATCTGCACAATCAAAGAATAACTATTCACTTCTCAGCTAAAACCCACACGCTTCATGCCGATAAACCGTGTTAGCCGGACAGGCCATTCCATGAAATAAATGTTAAATTTAGGTTCATATGGTGTGATTCACTGTATACCACGGCCAAATTAAGAACATATTACTTTTATAACTAAGGTTTATCATGGATAAGTTATCTTACGCTTCAGATAGCAGCACATCTGCCTGGAATACCTACCTGCAACAAATCGAGCGTGTGGCCCCTTACCTGGGCGAACTTTCCCATTGGGTGGATACCCTGCGCCACCCAAAACGCGCGCTGATTGTCGATATCCCGGTGCAGATGGATGACGGTACTATCCGTCATTTTGAAGGGTATCGCGTGCAACATAACCTCTCCCGCGGGCCGGGCAAAGGCGGTGTGCGTTATCATCCTGATGTTGATCTTAATGAAGTGATGGCCCTGTCCGCATGGATGACCATCAAATGCGCAGCGTTGAACCTGCCGTACGGCGGTGCGAAAGGTGGCGTGCGCGTCGATCCGTTCTCGCTTTCCGAAGGTGAACTGGAGCGTTTAACCCGCCGTTATACCAGCGAAATCGGCATTATCATCGGGCCGCAGAAAGACATTCCTGCGCCGGATGTGGGGACTAACGGAAAAGTAATGGCCTGGATGATGGATACCTACTCCATGAACCACGGCACCACCGTGACCAGCGTGGTCACCGGTAAACCTATTCACCTCGGCGGCTCGTTAGGCCGTGATAAAGCCACCGGTCGTGGTGTTTTCGTCAGCGGTCTGGAAGTGGCGCGTCGTGCCAACATCGACGTTGAAGGCGCTCGCGTAGCGGTGCAAGGTTTTGGTAACGTCGGCAGCGAAGCCGCCCGCCTGTTCGCGGCAGCAGGAGCACGCGTGGTCGCGATTCAGGATCACACCGCAACGCTGTTTAACTCAACGGGTATCGACATGGCCGCGTTGTCTGCCTGGCAGCTGGAGCACAAACAGATTGCCGGTTTCCCGGGCGCTGAAACCATTGCCAGCGAAGCCTTCTGGAGCCTGGAGATGGATATTCTGATCCCGGCCGCGCTCGAAGGCCAGATCACCCGTCACCGCGCGGAAACGCTGACCTGTAAACTGGTACTCGAAGGCGCTAACGGCCCAACCTATCCGGACGCCGACGACGTTCTGGCAAGCCGCGGTATCGTGGTTGTCCCAGACGTTGTTTGTAACGCCGGCGGCGTTACCGTCAGCTACTTCGAATGGGTTCAGGACATGGCTAGCTTCTTCTGGAGCGAAGAAGAGATTAACAATCGCATGGACAAAATCATGACCGATGCGATGGTACACGTGTGGGAAAAAGCGGCAGAGAAATCCTGCTCACTGCGTACGGCAGCCTACATTGTTGCCTGCGAACGCATTCTGCTGGCACGTAAAGATCGCGGAATTTATCCGGGCTAACGCCGAAATCGACCATGCCTACAAACCACCTGCTCTGCAGGTGGTTTGTTTTCCATAAACACCCGTGAATCAGCTTCCCGGCCAAATACGGCCCAACCTCTCATTTTCGCTGTTTTATGCACCATGACGTTCCAATACGGAACATTATTATGTTGCTACGTTTCGTATTGAAACGCCCATTACAGCAATTTTCTTTTGCCAACCCGTGTGCAAAATTACCTTATCGGCAGCGAGCAGTCGCCGTGGCGTTGTATAACCCGATACCCTACATCAGATGCCTGCCCGAATCTGGCAGCCATCCAGGACTGTCTGCGGAGCATAAATAATGAAAAAATTGATTAACCGTGTTGAAGACGTACTGACTGAACAACTCGCCGGACTGGCGAAAGCGTATCCTTCCCTGGCCCTGCATCAGGATCCGGTATATGTCACCCGCGTAGATGCGCCGGTAATGGGCAAAGTGGCGCTGCTTTCCGGCGGCGGCAGCGGACACGAGCCTATGCACTGCGGTTACATTGGTCAGGGCATGCTCTCTGGTGCCTGCCCGGGTGAAATTTTTACCTCACCCACGCCGGATAAAATGTTCGAATGCGCCATGCAAATTGATGGCGGCGAAGGCGTACTGCTGATCATCAAAAATTACACCGGCGATATTCTTAATTTCGAAACCGCCACCGAGCTGTTGCATGAAAGCGGCGTCAAAGTCACCACCATGGTAGTGGATGACGACGTGGCGGTGAAAGACAGTCTGTATACCGCCGGTCGTCGTGGTGTGGCGAATACCGTATTGATCGAAAAACTGGTCGGCGCTGCCGCCGAACGCGGTGACTCACTGGAAGTCTGTGCGGCGCTGGGTCGTAAACTGAATAACCAGGGCCACTCCATTGGGATAGCCATTGGCGCCTGTACCGTTCCGGCCGCCGGACAACCGTCGTTCACGTTGCAGGATAACGAAATGGAGTTTGGCGTGGGTATCCACGGGGAACCGGGCATTGACCGCCGCACCTTCACTTCCCTCGATCAGACCGTTGATGAAATGTTCGATACCCTGCTGGAAAACGGCAACTACAGCCGTACGCTCCGCCACTGGGACAACGTTCAGGGCGCGTGGCAGGAAGGCAAAGAAAGCAAACGCGCGTTGCAAAGCGGCGATCGTGTCATTGCGCTGGTCAATAATCTCGGTGCGACGCCGCTGTCAGAACTCTTCGGCGTGTATAACCGCCTCGAAAGCCGTTGCCAGGACGCCGGCATTGTCATTGAGCGCAACCTGATCGGTTCTTACTGTACCTCTCTGGATATGACCGGCTTCTCAATCACCCTGTTACAGGTGGATGACGACACGCTGAGCTTATGGGATGCACCGGTTCACACCCCTGCTCTCAACTGGGGTAAATAAGGAGATACATGATGTCCCTCAACAGAACACAAATTGTTAACTGGCTCTATCGTTGCGGTGAGATCTTCACCACCGAAAGTGATTTTCTCACCGGTCTTGATCGGGAAATTGGTGATGCCGACCACGGTCTGAACATGCACCGCGGCTTTAGCAAAGTCGTCGAAAAGCTGCCGTCCATCGCCGATAAAGACATTGGTTTTATTTTGAAAAACACCGGCATGGTGCTGCTCTCAAGCGTCGGGGGGGCCAGCGGTCCACTGTTTGGTACCTTTTTTATCCGTGCCGCCCAGGTGACCCAGGCTCATCAAAGCCTGACGCTTGAGGAGTTGTATCAAATGATTCGTGATGGCGCGGAAGGTGTGATTAGCCGCGGTAAAGCTGAACCTGGCGACAAAACCATGTGCGATGTCTGGCTGCCGGTAGTGGAATCTTTACGCCAATCCTGCGAGCAAAAGCTGAGCGTACAGGCGGCGCTGGAAGCGGCAAGCCAACAAGCGGAAGCAGCAGCGCAAAGCACCATCACCATGCAGGCCCGCAAAGGCCGCGCCAGCTATCTCGGTGAGCGCAGCATTGGGCATCAGGATCCCGGCGCAACGTCCGTAATGTTTATGATGCAAATGCTGGCTCAGGCGTCCAGAGAGTAAGGATAAAGCGATGGTAAACCTGGTTATTGTTTCTCACAGCGCCCAGTTGGGCGAAGGCGTCGGCGCGCTAGCCCGGCAGATGTTAATGGGTGATGGATGCAAAATCGCTATAGCCGCAGGCATTGACGATCCTGAGAATCCGATTGGTACCGATCCTATCAAGGTGATGGAAGCCATTGAGTCCGTGGCCGATACGGATCACGTGCTGGTGATGATGGATATCGGTAGTGCGCTACTGAGTGCGGAAACCGCGCTGGAACTGCTCGATCCGGCCATTGCCGCCAAAGTACGTCTGTGCGCCGCGCCGCTGGTCGAAGGCACGCTCGCCGCAACGGTTAGCGCTGCCGCAGGTGCTGACATTGAGCGGGTCATCTGTGATGCCATGAACGCCCTCGATGCCAAATGTGAGCAACTGGGTTTACCTTCGCCATCTGCAGCAAAGCCGACATCCGCCGAATTCGCGCCTGATGCAGATGCTCATTCAGTGGCCATTGTGGTGAAAAACCCAAACGGCATTCATGTGCGTCCGGCTTCACGGCTGGTTTCCGCGCTGTCTGGCTTTAACGCCGATATGTGGCTGGAGAAAAATGGCAAGTGCGTCGTCCCTGATAGCCTGAATCAGATTGCCCTGCTGCAGGTACGCTGTAACGACACGCTGCGCCTGATTGCCAAGGGCGAACAGGCAGAGGATGCACTGGCCGCATTCAAACAGCTGGCGGCTGAGAATTTTGGTGAATCGCTCGAGCCCGCGCATGCTGATACCGTGGTGACGAAGGTTCCCTCACAGGTCACGGGGACAGCATTCTGTTACACACCGTTCTCACCACAGGTAAGCCAGCAGCCTGTAGCCTCACTCCAGATTGAGCAGCAACGGTTACGGGTCGCTATCCAAAGCACGCTGAACGACTTAAGCGGGCTAACCGCGCTTGCAGAAGAGAGATATTCCGCAGATATCGCCGCTATTTTCTCCGGTCACCACACGCTGTTGGACGATCCGGATCTGTTCGATATGGCCTGTGATCTAATGCGTGAAACGCAGTGCAGCGCGGCCTGGGCCTGGCATCAGGTGCTGAGCGATCTCAGCCAGCAGTATTTACAGCTCGACGATCCTTACCTGCAGGCGCGATACATCGATATTGAAGATTTGTTGTCTCGTTCACTGCAGTATTTAACGGGAGAGACTGCACAAATTCCCGCGTTCATCCGCCCCACTATTTTGGTCGCGGAGGTCATCTATCCATCTACGGTGCTGCAACTCGATCCGAAGACCATCAAAGGCATCTGCCTGCGAGACGGGAGCGAAGCGTCCCACCCGGCGATTATCGCCCGTGCAATGGGGTTATGTTGGTTATGTCAGCAAGGCGAGGCCATCGAGAGTATCACGATGGGTGATACCCTGACCCTTGACAGCGTGGCCCAGCGGATAACCCGCGCGGGCTGATGTCGGTTGCACGCCCTTTCCCGACAAAGGGTGTGCATCTTTTCGATTCGCGTCGGGAAATGTCTGTTTATTCGCAAAATGGGGCGTCGATCACGCGCAACGGTCGATCCTGAACTAAGGTTTTCTCATGGTAAATGCCGCTGCTTCGGCACACCCTAAGGAGATTAACCGATGATAACGCCTGCAACTCGCCATCCAGGCCTGCTCTCTGTTGCAATAAAACTGACGCTCGCAAGCACCTTTTTTGCCCTTTCCTCTTTTGCCGTCAACGCCGAGGACGCACCAACCGCTACGCCTCAGCCGCCTGATATTTTGCTTGGCCCTCTGTTTAATGATGTACAAACGGCCAAACTGTTTCCTGACCAGAAAACCTTTGCTGACGCCGTTCCTAACAGCGATCCATTAATGATCCTTGCCGATTACCGGATGCAGAAAAATCAGTCCGGATTCGACTTACGTCATTTTGTGGAAGTGAATTTCACCTTGCCGAAAGCTGGCGAGAAATACGTCCCCCCAGCCGGGCAATCGCTGCGCGAGCATATTGACGGACTGTGGCCGGTACTCACCCGTTCGACAACCGACGCTGAAAAATGGGACTCTCTGCTGCCGCTCCCGGAACCGTATGTCGTGCCTGGCGGGCGTTTTCGCGAAATATATTATTGGGACAGCTATTTCACCATGCTGGGGCTTGCCGAGAGCAATCACTGGGATAAGGTCTCCGACATGGTGGCAAACTTCGCTTACGAGATTGATTCCTGGGGACACATTCCTAACGGCAACCGCACCTACTATCTGAGCCGTTCTCAACCGCCATTCTTTGCCTTTATGGTGGAACTGCTGGCGCAGCATGACGGGGATGACGCGCTGAAAAAATACCTCCCGCAGATGCTCAAAGAATACACCTACTGGATGGAAGGCGTCGAAACGCTCCAGCCCGGTCAGCAGAATAAGCGCGTGGTTAAACTGGATGACGGCACCGTTTTGAACCGCTACTGGGATGACCGCGATACGCCGCGGCCAGAGTCCTGGGTGGAGGATATCGCCACAGCGAAAAGCAATCCGAACCGACCGGCCACAGAAATCTACCGCGACCTGCGTTCTGCCGCCGCGTCGGGTTGGGACTTTAGTTCCCGCTGGATGGATAACCCCAATCAACTAGGCACCCTGCGCACCACCAGCATCGTTCCGGTCGATCTCAATGCGTTGATGTACAAAATGGAAAAGATGATCGCCCTCGCCAGCAAGGCCGCTGGGGATAATGCCAAAGCTGCACAATATGAAGGCTTCGCTAATGCCCGACAAAAAGGGATCGAAAAGCACCTGTGGAACGACAAAGAAGGCTGGTATGCCGATTACGATCTGAAGAGCCACAAAGTACGTAACCAACTCACGGCCGCTGCCCTGTTCCCGTTGTATGTCAATGCAGCAGCAAAAGATCGCGCCAGTAAAGTGGCCGCGGCAACCCAGGCGCATTTGCTGCAACCCGGCGGCCTGGCCACCACGTCGGTGAAAAGCGGCCAGCAGTGGGATGCTCCCAACGGCTGGGCCCCGCTCCAGTGGGTCGCCGCATCGGGATTACAGAATTACGGTCAGGATAACGTCGCCATGGACGTGACCTGGCGATTCCTCACCAACGTGCAGCACACCTACGATCGTGAGAAAAAGCTGGTTGAAAAGTATGACGTGAGTAGCACAGGCACTGGCGGAGGCGGCGGCGAATATCCGTTGCAGGATGGTTTTGGCTGGACCAACGGCGTAACGCTAAAAATGCTCGACCTGATCTGCGCCAAAGAAAAGCCCTGTGACAGCGTGCCCGCATCGCGCCCGGCCCCGGCAAGTACCACGCCAGTCGAGCCTAAAAAACTGGCTCAGCCGACATCTTAATGCCGTTACCTGAAGCGTTTTACTCCCCGAATCCGCGCTGCGTCGCGGATTTTTTCTGGCTTATATTTCGCCATTCCTGTTGTCTCTACGCCATCTAGCCCTTATGGGGTATTCCGGGTTTTCATCCGTGAGAAATTGATTCGCAAGGGTACGGTGATAGTACCCTTAACACGTTCACAGGTCGTATTGCCTCAGAGAAGTGACAAACATAAGGTGAACGTAGCAATATGCCGGAGGCAACAGATTCGTTACCTCCGAATGTGCCACTCTACGTTGTCGCTACGGCCACTCATCATTAACTGACAAGCATTACCCCGTCAGGGGCCGTTCGATTAATCTCGTCGCACAAGCCGAAAGACACCCAGCACAACAATCGCGCCGACCACGGCCACCAGGAAGCTGTGGAGATTAAACCCGCTGATATCGCCGCCGATACCGAACATCGTAGCCAGCCATCCACCGACCACAGCACCGATAATACCGAGAATGCAGGTCAGGATAAATCCACCGCCATCGCGCCCCGGCATAATCAGTTTGGCGATAACCCCCGCAATCAGACCAAAAATAATCCAGGTAATAATTCCCATTTCCAGGCCCTCTTTCCAGTGAACGCACGCGCAAGACATTCTTGCGCCAGCACGTTAAGTATAGGCAAGCCATCGCTACGTGCTTTTTCCCTCAGACTTAATTCATTGGGTTTGGTAAAAAATTTCATCCATTTGTATTAAGTTCCGTTGATTGATGCCGATAATCCAACGATAAACCAGGCATCCAGGAGTCATTAGGTGTGAGTAACTACAATGAGCAGTTCCTGAAGCAAAATCCGTTAGCGGTGTTAGGCGTACTCCGGGACTTAAATTCGCAGCAGGTTCCGCTGCGTATCTCCTGGTCTGGTGGCCAGTTCATCAGCAAAATACTGGCGGTCAGCCCGGACGAACTGATCGTGGATTTTGGTAGTCAGGAATATGAAAACCAGGCCGTGCAGCGGGCCAGTCAGATAACGATTATCGCCGAAACGCAGGGAGCTAAAGTGGAGTTCACCCTGCCACAGCTGAAAAAAGGCGAATACCAGCGGCTACCCGCATTTATCTCATCATTGCCGCCATCTCTGTGGTTCGTCCAGCGTCGGGAATATTTCCGTATCGGTGCTCCGCTGCATCCCCCCTATCGCTGCACGGTAAAAATGCCGGATAACAGCACGCTGTGTTTTCGCTTATTCGATTTGTCTCTTGGCGGTATGGGCGGGCTGTTAGAAACGGCAAAACCAGAGGGACTGGTAGAAGGCATGCGCTTTTCACAGGTTGAACTGAACATGGAGCAATGGGGAGTGTATCAGGTGGACGCCCAGCTAATTTCCATTAGCGAACGCAAAGTTATCGACGGGAAAAACGAAACAATTACCACTCCCCGCCTGAGCTTTCGTTTTCTCAACGTCGGCCCGGCGGTGGAGCGTAACCTACAGCGGATTATTTTTTCCCTCGAGCGCGAGGCCCGGGAAAAGTCGAATAAGGTGCGCGATTAGCATCACCTTAATTACATCACATCCAGCGCTTGTTGAAGCTTCCAGATATAGCGCGGAGCCTGCGGCGCCGGATGATTATCAGCAACATGTTCAATAAATTCATCCGGGCTGAGATCGTTTATCTTATTAATGGCTTTTTTCCTGTCGGAGGAGAACGTTCGCAGCAGCGCGCCCGCACCGTTGGCGTACGATACCACCAGCGCATATTGCATCACCTGCGGATCTTCGATCCCGGCCAGCGGCCCGGTCTCAAGAATGCTCAGGTATGCGGCCCCCATCGAGATATTGCGCTCAGGATTTTTCAGCTCGCTGGTCGACGGCTCGCCACTCCACCCCATGCGACGATAAACATCACGCCCTGACGTCGAGGCTTTTAACTGCATCAGGCCAATCGCATTAGACTTACTGACCGCATTCGGGTTTCCACCTGATTCAATAGCGATGATAGCGGTAATCAATTGTGGACTGACACCCCAGGCCGCACCGGCTTTTTCGCTGATCGGCATCCATTGCATTGCGCGTTTAACCGGAACTTCAGCATTCCACGGCGGATTTTTGTAATCCTGTTTTGAACTACAGCCCGCAAGTAATACAACCAAAAAAGCAAACCATCTCAATTTCACGTCATCTATCCTTATAGCCGGAACCTGTCGCTGAGGTGACAACGACATACCTACGCGGCATGATATACATTTGGTTTTAGTTGTAGCAAGGAAATGCCATGTCCCGGTTTCACTTAATTGCCCCGTCGGGCTACTGTATCAACCAGCAGGCTGCCTTACGCGGGCTGGCGCGTCTTACTGAGGCCGGTCATCAGGTCGACAATTCAGCGGTCATTGCGCGCCGCTGCCAGCGTTTTGCGGGTACAGAAGCAGAACGGCTTGCTGATGTGAACGCGCTCGTAAATCTGAACACGCCCGATACCATTGTGATGGCAGTACGCGGCGGCTATGGCGCGAGCCGTTTACTGGCAGATATTGACTGGCAGGCGCTGGCGAACCGTCAGCAACACAACCCACTGCTGCTGTGCGGACACAGCGATTTTACCGTGATCCAGTGTGGTCTGCTGGCGCAGGGGAATGTGATTAGCTTCAGCGGCCCGATGCTGGCGGCTAACTTTGGCGCCGAGGAGATGAACGCATTTACTGAGCACCATTTCTGGCAGGCTGTTCGCAATGCCCAATTTACCCTCGAGTGGCAAGGTAACGGTCCGGCATGTGCGACCGAAGGTACGCTATGGGGCGGAAATCTGGCGATGCTCATTTCTCTGATGGGCACGCCGTGGATGCCCGCTATCGAAAACGGCATTTTGGTGCTGGAAGACATTAACGAGCATCCTTTTCGCATTGAACGCATGCTGCTGCAACTGTATCACGCAGGAATACTGGCCCGACAAAACGCCATTATCCTCGGCAGTTTTAGCGGCAGCGCACCTAATGATTACGACGCGGGTTACAGTCTTGACTCAGTTTGTGATTTTCTACGCGCCAGGTTATCGGTTCCGTTGATCGACGGCCTCGATTTTGGTCATGAACAACGCACCGTCACCTTGCCGTTGGGGGCCAGAGCGGTATTGAAAAATGATAAAAACGGCGCTCAGCTCACCTTAAGTGGGCATCCGGTACTTAAATCGTAAAAAAAGCGGTTAACAGGGCTAAGTAAAACGCTGTTTCTGTCGTTATTATGTTAGGGTTTATAAATACGAAACAGCGTAATACAGGAGTAACCGAACGTTGGATGCCGCAGCAATAATTAGCCTTTTTATTTTGGGTTCCGTACTCGTCACCTGCAGTATCTTACTCAGTTCATTCTCATCACGTCTTGGTATCCCTATTCTGGTGATATTTCTCGCTATCGGTATGTTAGCGGGAGTCGACGGCGTGGGCGGTATTCCTTTCGATAACTACCCTTTCGCCTATATGGTGAGTAACCTGGCGCTGGCGGTTATCCTGCTCGACGGCGGGATGCGCACCCAGGCCAGCTCATTTCGTGTCGCGTTAGGCCCGGCGCTGTCGCTGGCGACCGTCGGGGTGCTGATTACCTCCGGACTCACCGGCATGATGGCCGCGTGGCTGTTTCATCTGGATCTTATCGAAGGACTCCTGATTGGCGCGATTGTCGGTTCAACCGATGCCGCGGCGGTTTTTTCCCTGCTCGGCGGCAAGGGGCTTAACGAACGTGTTGGCTCTACGCTGGAAATTGAATCCGGGAGTAATGACCCGATGGCGGTGTTTTTAACCATCACGCTTATCGCCATGATTCAAAATCACGAGACCGGTTTAAGCTGGATGTTTGCGGTGCATATTATCCAGCAGTTCGGCTTAGGAATCATACTAGGCCTCGGTGGGGGCTACCTGCTTCAGCAAATGATTAACCGCATTTCACTGCCTGCAGGGCTTTATCCGCTACTGGCCTTAAGCGGTGGGATCCTGATTTTTGCCCTGACCACTGCACTGGAAGGCAGCGGTATTCTGGCGGTCTATCTGTGTGGTTTCCTGCTGGGTAATCGCCCCATCCGCAACCGATTTGGCATTCTGCAAAACTTCGACGGTCTGGCCTGGCTGGCGCAAATCGCCATGTTCCTGGTGCTGGGACTGCTGGTTACGCCGTCCGACCTGCTGCCTATCGCGATCCCTGCGCTGATTTTGTCTGCATGGATGATATTCATTGCCCGTCCGCTTTCGGTCTTCGCCGGACTGTTGCCGTTTCGTGGCTTCAATCTGCGCGAGCGCATTTTCATCAGTTGGGTGGGCCTGCGCGGTGCAGTCCCCATCATCCTCGCCGTGTTCCCAATGATGGCGGGTCTGGAGAATGCGCGCCTGTTCTTTAACGTCGCGTTCTTCGTGGTTCTGATCTCGCTGCTGTTTCAGGGAACGTCACTTTCCTGGGCCGCCAAAAAAGCCAAAGTGGTGGTTCCTCCCGTCGGCTGGCCCGTTTCGCGCATTGGTCTGGATATTCATCCGGAAAACCCCTGGGAGCAGTTTGTTTATCAGCTCAGCGCGGATAAGTGGTGTGTAGGAGCCGCACTGCGCGACCTGCATATGCCGGAAGAGACGCGAATTGCCGCCCTGTTTCGTGACAACGTGCTGTTTCACCCATCCGGCAGTACGCGGCTGCGTGAAGGCGATGTTCTGTGCGTCATTGGCCGCGAGCGCGATCTCCCGGCTCTCGGCAAGCTGTTCAGCCAGTCGCCGCCGGTGTCGTTAGACCAGCGCTTCTTCGGTGATTTTATTCTTGAGGCCAGCGCGAAATATGCCGATGTGGCACTGATTTATGGCCTGGAAGATGGCACAGAGTATCGTGATAAACAGCAAACGCTGGGTGAAATTGTCCAGCATCTGCTTGGCGCCGCGCCGGTCGTCGGTGACCAGGTCGAATTTGCTGGCATGATCTGGACGGTTGCTGAGAAAGAAGATAATGCGGTGCTGAAGGTCGGTGTTCGCGTTGCTGAAGATGAGGATGAGGCGCGTTGATGCTTTTTGCCGGGCGGCGGTAGCGCCTTGCCCGGTTTGCGCTCTGCGTCGCATAAACGGTGTAGTCGGATGAAACACATCAGCGTCGACATCCGGTTTCAGATACGTTACACCGTCACAACCGGCACGCGCAGCGCCAGAGAACACATCAACTCGTAGCCCACCGTACCCGCTGCGCTGGCCACATCGTCAATTTTAATCTCTTTGCCCCACAGCTCTACCGGCGTCCCGATCCCCGCCTGCGGACACGGTGTCAGATCTACCGCCAGCATATCCATTGAGACCGTCCCTACCGTTGTAGTGCGTACGCCGTCCACCAGCACCGGCGTTCCGCTTGGCGCATGGCGCGGGTAACCGTCTGCATACCCGGTCGCCACAATGCCAATGCGCTGCTCGCCGCTGGCGGTATAGCGTCCCCCGTAGCCCACCCGATCTCCAGCTTTCAGCGTCTGTATGCCGATTATCTCGCTGCTCAGGGTCATGACCGGTTTCAGGCCGGTATTGGCGATGTCCCGCCACTGTCCCGAAGGTGACGCGCCATACAAAATAATGCCCGGCCGCACCCAATCATAATGTGCTTCAGGGTGCCACAGCGTGGCGGCCGAATTGGACAGTGACCGTCTGCACTCCAGCCCTTCTGTCGCCTGTGCAATACGCGCCATGGCCTCCTGGATACCTTCCGGGTGCTCCGCATCTGCAAAGTGGGACATCAGCGTCATTTCACCGACGTTGGGCATTGCCCGCAGCTGTTGCCAGACCGTTGATACTCTTTCCGGTAAGAAACCCAGTCGGTTCATGCCGCTGTTCACCTTCAGGTAAACATCCAGCGGCGCGTTGAGGCGCGCATTCTGCAGCGCTTTTAATTGCCAGTTACTGTGTACACAGGTGGTCAGACGATATTTGTCATACACCACCAGGTCTTCGGCGTGGAAAAATCCCTCCAGCATGAGTATCGGGCCTTTCCACCCGCGCTCACGCAGGGTTATCGCTTCTTCAAGATTGAGCATGGCAAAACCGTCGGTTGTGCCCAGCGCATTCCAGACACGTTCAATGCCGTGTCCGTATGCATTGGCTTTCACCACCGACCAGACGCGGGCGTCCGGCGCGGCCTGGCGGGTAATGGTCAGGTTTTGTTTCAACGCCTGCAGGTCAATGCTGGCCAGTATCGGGCGAGTCATCTCACGTCCTTATCAGTTATGTGCGCCATGTAAATGCCGTGGACGAGATGGGGTAAACCCCGGGCTGTAACGCGCCACGCTCAGATCGTCGTAAGGAATGGCTGGTGTGCGGCCAGACAGAATGTCGCTCAGCAACTGACCCGAACCGCAGGCCATGGTCCAGCCCAGCGTGCCGTGGCCGGTATTAAGCAGTAGATTCTTAAAGCGCGTTCGCCCGATCACTGGCGTACCGTCCGGCGTCATCGGACGCAGCCCGGTCCAGAAGGTTGCCTGCTCCACATGCCCACCGCGTGGGAAGAGATCGCGGACGACCATCTCCAGCGTCTCACGACGGGGTTGCAGCAATTCCGTATTGAAGCCGACAATCTCCGCCATGCCGCCAACGCGAATACGATTATCAAAGCGGGTAATGGCGATTTTGTAGGTTTCATCAAGGATCGTTGAAACCGGCGCGCCGTCATCTTGCGCCACCGGAATGGTCAATGAATAGCCTTTGAGCGGATAGACCGGAATATCAACGATCCCCTTCAGCATCGCCGTAGAGTACGAGCCGAATGCCATCACATAGGCATCGGCTTTGATTATCTCCTCGCCACACTGAACGCCATAAATCTGCTCACCATCGCTCAACAGCTTATCGACCGGAGTATTAAAGCGAAATTTCACACCCGCCTGCTCCGCCATCAGCGCCAGACGCTGTGTAAACAGCTGGCAGTCACCCGTTTCGTCATTCGGTAAACGCAGACCGCCGGTGAGCTTGTGTGCCACTTCCGCCAGCGCCGGTTCAACTTCCGCCAGACGGCTTGCTTCCAGGAGCTGATACGGCACGCCGGCGTCTTCGAGGACGGCAATGTCGCGGGTCGCGTTCTCATACTGTTGAGCGGTACGGAACAGTTGCAACGTTCCGCCCTGGCGTCCTTCGTACTCGATACCGGTAGAGGCGCGTAGCGCTTTCAGGCAATCACGGCTGTATTCCGCCAGTCGCACCATCCGGCCCTTGTTTTCCATGTAATGGCTGGTGTCGCAGTTGCGTAGCATCTGCCACATCCATTTCAACTGGAACTGCGTCCCGTCGAGGCGAACGGCCAGCGGCGCGTGGCGCTGAAACATCCATTTAATTGCTTTAAGCGGGACGCCTGGCGCCGCCCAGGGTGCTGCATAACCTGGAGAGATTTGCCCCGCGTTCGCCGCACTGGTTTCCAGTGCCGGACCGGGCTCACGATCAATGACGGTGACATCGTGTCCAGCCTGACTTAAGTACCAGGCGCTGGTCACGCCAACGACACCACTTCCCAGTATGACAACTCGCATAGCCACTCCGTTAACAGTAAAAGAACAATCATCTGATTACATCTTGATAACTCAGTTGAAAATATTATTCAACATATGGCTTTTTTATGGTGACTTATCTCACATATGGCGGTGATGGCGGGGAACTCCCTGCTTTGGTATCTCCTGCTGTGCGTTATTTTTATCCAGCATAAAATTTTGCGGCCATACCGTTTTTCGACGCCTCGCTAACAAGAAATCGCAAAGAAAAAATTTCAGCCGCAGCACGTTTTTTAACACCATGATCTATGCTTGAAATGAGGTACTCCAGACAGAGAGTGCCGCCAACAATGAGGGTGCGCGAATGGCTACGATTGATTCCATGAACAAGGACAGCACACGGTTAAGCGATGGACCCGACTGGACGTTTGATCTGCTGGATGTCTATCTGGCGGAAATAGACCGCGTGGCGAAACTCTACAGACTGGATACCTACCCGCACCAAATCGAGGTGATCACCTCCGAACAAATGATGGACGCTTACTCCAGCGTCGGGATGCCAATCAACTATCCGCACTGGTCGTTTGGTAAAAAATTTATTGAAACCGAGCGTTTGTATAAGCATGGTCAGCAGGGGCTGGCCTATGAGATTGTTATCAACTCCAATCCGTGTATCGCGTATCTGATGGAGGAGAACACCATCACCATGCAGGCGTTGGTGATGGCGCATGCCTGCTACGGACATAACTCCTTCTTTAAAAACAACTATTTGTTCCGTAGCTGGACGGATGCCAGCTCCATCGTTGATTACCTGATCTTCGCGCGAAACTATATTACCCAGTGTGAAGAGCGTTACGGCGTGGATGAAGTCGAAAAGCTCCTCGACTCCTGTCACGCGCTGATGAACTACGGCGTGGATCGTTACAAACGCCCGCAAAAAATCTCCCTACAGGAAGAGAAAGCCCGACAGAAAAGCCGTGAAGAGTATCTGCAAAGCCAGGTAAATATGTTGTGGCGTACGCTGCCGAAGAAAGAGGAAGAGAAAACCGTTGCGGAAGCCCGACGTTATCCTTCTGAACCGCAGGAGAATCTGCTGTATTTCATGGAGAAGAACGCCCCGCTGCTGGAATCCTGGCAACGCGAAGTGCTGCGCATTGTGCGCAAGGTCAGCCAGTATTTTTATCCGCAGAAACAGACGCAGGTGATGAACGAAGGGTGGGCCACTTTCTGGCATTACACCATCCTTAATCACCTTTATGACGAAGGTAAAGTCACCGAACGGTTTATGCTGGAGTTTTTACATAGCCATACCAACGTGGTATTCCAGCCGCCGTACAACAGCCCGTGGTATAGCGGCATAAACCCCTATGCCCTGGGTTTTGCCATGTTCCAGGATATTAAACGAATTTGTCAGTCGCCTACCGAAGAGGACAAATACTGGTTCCCGGATATAGCGGGTTCTGACTGGCTGGAAACCCTGCATTTCGCGATGCGCGATTTCAAAGATGAGAGCTTCATCAGCCAGTTTCTGTCACCGAAGGTTATGCGTGATTTTCGCCTGTTCACCGTGCTGGATGACGATCGTCATAATTATCTGGAGATTTCCGCGATTCACAACGAGGAAGGATATCGTGAGATCCGCAACAGGCTGTCGTCGCAATATAACCTGAGCAACCTTGAGCCGAATATTCAAATCTGGAATGTCGATCTGCGCGGCGACCGCTCGCTCACCTTGCGCTATATTCCGCATAACCGCGCTCCGCTGGATAAAGGACGCAAAGAGGTGCTCAAACATGTGCACCGGCTCTGGGGTTTTGACGTGATGCTGGAGCAGCAGAATGAAGACGGCAGTGTGGAACTGCTGGAGCGTTGCCCGCCGAGGATGAACGGTCTGTAAATCTTATTGCCGCATGGCGACGCGAAAACATCTTATCCGGCCTACAATGCATTTCGTAGGCCGGATAAGCTGCGATTAGCGCCCCTGAATAGCTAAATCGCCCGGCAGGTTTTTCTGCATACGATGCCAAATTTCGCCGCTGTCGTGACCATAGCGACGCACCGTTTCATATACCTGCTCATGAGCACCCTGATCACAAAGTTCTGATAGCTTACGGTAAAAGCTTAGCGCCAGCGCGCGGGCTTCCGGATTGGCGAAATAATGGCGGCCAATGCGGGTATATAATCCCTTCATTCCATTGAGGATCAAACCGTAAATCGGATTGCCAGAGGCAAATGCCAGACCGCGGAAAATGTTATAGTCCAGATCGGCGAACGCATCAGCATGGTCGGCCACCTGATTTGCCGTTGCCAGAACCTCCTGCGCTTTATCAGGATGCTGGCGAAACGCGGTACGAACAAAGATCGTCGAGATGTTGGTACGCACGGACAGCAGATTATCAATAAGCTGCGGCACGCTCTCGTGATCGAGACGCGCCAGCGTTTCAAGGATATTTAGCCCGGAGGTTTCCCAGAAGTTATTCACCTTCGTCGGCTTGCCGTGTTGAATGGTCAACCAGCCGTCCCGCGCCAGACGCTGTAATACCTCGCGTAACGTGGTACGTGTCACTCCAATCAGTTCAGAGAGTTCACGTTCAGCAGGCAAAATAGTGCCAGGTGGGAAGCGGTTATTCCAGATACTTTCAATGATGTACTCTTCCGCGAACCCAGCCGGGCTTTGCGCCTTAATGACCATAGTGATAATTCCATTACACAGCAAAACATAGTTACAGTTATCATACCAGACGGGCTACATGGCTGATAGCTGACGCAATGAAGAAAAAGTGGATCAAGGCTTCATTTTCCAGATTACGCTGAAGCACAGCCAGCCTTGTCCGTCGCGTGAATAGCTTGCCTGTACTCCCTCCTCCCGCTAAGCTTTGCGGTCAAACATAAAAACATGATTTCATTTTTAAAGGTAGGGAAATCACCATGGAGCTATCATGGGGCCGCGCTATGTGGCGCAATTTTTTAGGTCAATCACCTGACTGGTACAAACTTGCACTACTCGTATTCTTAGTCGTTAACCCGGTTATATTTTTCATCAATCCCTTTATTGCGGGCTGGCTGTTGGTAGCCGAGTTCATTTTTACGCTGGCGATGGCGTTAAAATGTTACCCGCTGCTACCAGGCGGGCTGCTAGCCATCGAGGCGGTCATCATCGGCATGACCAGCGCCACACATGTGCGTGAAGAGGTTGCCGCTAACCTTGAGGTGCTATTGCTGCTGATGTTTATGGTGGCTGGCATCTACTTTATGAAGCAGTTGCTGCTGTTTATTTTCACCCGCCTACTGCTTACGATTCGCTCCAAGATGCTGCTGTCGCTGGCATTTTGCGTTGCCGCCGCCTTCCTTTCTGCATTCCTGGATGCGCTGACCGTTGTTGCCGTGGTAATCAGCGTAGCGGTTGGTTTTTATGGTATCTACCATCGTTTCGCCTCTTCCCGCACGGAAGACAACAATATGCTCGATGACAGCCATATCGATCAGCACAATAAGGTCGTACTGGAGCAGTTCCGTGGTTTTCTGCGCAGCCTGATGATGCATGCGGGTGTCGGTACGGCGTTAGGCGGCGTAATGACTATGGTCGGCGAACCGCAAAACCTGATTATCGCCAAAGCGGCTGGCTGGCATTTTGGTGACTTTTTCCTACGCATGTCGCCAGTCACCGTCCCGGTGCTGATTTGCGGCCTGTTAACCTGCATGCTGGTTGAGAGATTGCGCTGGTTTGGCTATGGCGAAACGCTGCCGGAGACCGTCCGCGATGTCCTGCAACAGTTTGACGACCAAAGCCGACAGCAGCGTACTCGTCAGGAAAAAATCAAACTGATTGTCCAGGCGATTATCGGTATCTGGCTGGTGGTTGCCCTGGCCCTGCATCTGGCGGAAGTCGGATTAATCGGTCTGTCCGTCATTATCCTGGCCACGTCGTTGACCGGCGTTACTGACGAACACGCGATTGGTAAAGCGTTTACCGAGTCGCTGCCTTTCACCGCCCTGCTGACCGTGTTCTTCTCTATCGTTGCGGTGATTATCGATCAACAGCTCTTTTCACCGATTATTCAGTTTGTTTTGCAGTCCTCTGAACATGCTCAACTGACGCTGTTCTATCTCTTTAACGGCCTGCTGTCTTCTATCTCGGATAACGTGTTTGTCGGCACCATTTACATTAACGAAGCCAAAGCCGCGTTGGAACATGGGACCATCAGCCTTAACCAATTTGAGCTGTTAGCGGTGGCGATCAATACCGGGACTAACCTGCCTTCCGTTGCTACGCCAAACGGCCAGGCGGCATTCCTGTTCCTGCTGACCTCCGCGCTGGCACCATTGATTCGACTCTCTTATGGTCGCATGGTGTGGATGGCTCTGCCTTATACTCTCGTCCTGACGCTGGTTGGTCTGCTTTGCGTCGAGTTCACGCTTGTTCCGGTGACTGAGTGGATGACCCAAGCGGGCTGGTTAGCTACACTTTCATAACAATTTACCGGGCAAATCACTGCCCGGTTTGACTTTTTGCATGATAATTATCCGATTACTCAAATTTTCAATTCCTGCTAGTGGCGCATAAATTGAATTGGTTTAAACTGCGCTCTCTACGCATGTTGCAGGGAAATTATTATGTTGCGATTTTTAAACCAGTGCTCCCGAGGTCGTGGTGCATGGTTATTGTTGGCGTTAACCGCCTTTGCGCTGGAGCTTGTCGCGCTGTGGTTCCAGCACGTCATGCTGCTAAAACCTTGCGTGTTGTGTATTTACGAACGTAGCGCATTATTTGGCGTGATGGGCGCGGGGCTGGTGGGGGCTATCGCACCAAAAACGCCGCTGCGCTATGTGGCGATGATTATCTGGATTTACAGTGCCTGGCGCGGACTGCAGTTAGCGTATGAGCACACCATGATTCAGTTGCACCCATCACCGTTTATGACCTGTGATTTTGCCGCACGCTTCCCGAGCTGGCTACCGCTGGACAAATGGCTGCCGCAGGTGTTTTTAGCATCCGGTGACTGTGCTGAACGCCAGTGGTCTTTTTTAACCCTGGAAATGCCACAGTGGCTGTTGGGGATCTTCGCCGCTTACCTGGTGGTCGCCGTGCTGGTAGTCCTAGCACAGCCGTTTAAACCGAAAAAACGTGACCTCTTCGGTCGCTAACAGAGACGCTCCTTCGGGAGCGTTTTTTTTGCCTTAAATTCATTGCCTGCTGGCATCTATAAGATGTATATTAAATACATCTTATAGATGCCACACCAAGGAGATGTCTGATGTCCCATTTACGCATCCCGGCAAACTGGAAAGTAAAACGCTCTACTCCCTTCTTTACCAAAGACAACGTCCCGGCAGCACTTCTTTCTCACCATAACACCGCAGCAGGCGTGTTTGGACAGCTCTGCGTGATGGAAGGTACGGTAACGTATTATGGCTTTGCCAATGAAGACGCAAAAGAACCTGAAGTGAAAGTGGTGATTAATGCCGGTCAGTTCGCGACCAGCCCACCGCAGTACTGGCATCGCGTTGAATTAAGCGACGATGCGCAATTCAACATTAACTTCTGGGTGGAAGATGACAACCACTCCGATGAGATGTATCAGGCGAAAAAGTCTTAACCCTTAACGCCTGCTAATCGATGGGCGGCTCAGTCCGCCCATGAAGGTTTGTTCAGGATATGATCCTGCCAGTCACGCACTTCCGACTCTTTCACCGCAATATGACGAACTGAGATACGTTCACCGTGCATCGCCGCTTTTGATCCTGTCAGCAACGGGTGCCACTCCGGTAGCCCTTTTCCTTCTGCGAGCAGACGATAGGCGCAGGTCATCGGCAACCATTCAAAAGTCGGCAGATTATCACGCGTCAGTTTGATGCAGTCAGGCTCGTACTCGAATCGACGTTCGTAATTACGACACTGGCAGGTTTTAATGTTGAGCTGACGACAGGCGACGTTGGTAAAGTAGATTTCGTCTGTGTCTTCATCCATCAGCTTATGCAGGCAGCATTGACCGCACCCATCACATAATGACTCCCACTCGGCATCGGTCATTTCATCAAGGGTTTTACTTTGCCAGAAAGGTATGTCGCTCATCAGGGTTTCCGCTATTGCAATAAAGCTGCACCTTATAACCAGTCTGGCACGCTGATGCAAGTTTTGCCGCCCGAAAAGGCGGCAAGCAGAGATTACAGCACGCGGGTTGTTAGCGTTTGACCGTGAAAACTGATGGCCAGTTCGTCGCCGCTGCTTAAAGGTCCCACGCCTGCTGGCGTTCCCGTTAACACCACATCGCCCGCTTTGAGGGTAAAGAAACGGCTCATATAAGCAATCAAGGGAACGATGTGATGGATCATGTCCGCCGTGGAGCCGTGCTGGCGTGTTTCACCGTTGACCGTTAATCCAAGCATCGTATCCTGCGGATCGCCATTAAATTCCGCCACCGGAATAAATCCAGACAGCGGGCAAGAGTTATCAAAACCCTTCGCTTTTTCCCATGGCTGCCCCGCCTTCTTCATTTTGCCCTGAATATCTCGCAGGGTCAGATCCAGCGCGACACCATAACCGGCGATGGCTTTACGCACATGATCTTCTGTCGCTTGCCGCAGGGTCGCGCCAATCAGCACAGCCAGCTCAACTTCATGGTGGACAGACCCCATATCAGATGGGATCACCAGCGGCTGGCGCAAATCGCACAGCGCGGTTTCCGGTTTAATAAACAGAACCGGTTCTTCCGGGGTAGTTCCACCCATCTCTTTAATATGGTTAGCATAGTTACTCCCTACGCAAACCACCTTACTCACCGGATAATCCAGCAGAGCACCATGCCAGTTGTGATGTTGATACATTACTTTCCCCTAACGTAGTCATAGATTTCAGGTACTGCATCGATGGAACGTGCTGCTGCCGGATGCAGTTTAACGTTTAGCGTCTGGTGTATTTTGTTTTGCCGCTGCCAGATGCTGTTTAAGTAAATCTTCTGGCGGCGGGGGTATTTGTAAATAATAGCCCTGCTCGGTCAGGGCCTGTTTTACTTTTTCAAGATCGGCATTAACTAATTTTTTACGCCCATCAAGCGGTAACATCATTGCCAGCGTCGGCTGACCAAATCCTCTCATCAGTTCTTCAGGAACGCGCGAGAAATCGTCTTTTTTTTCGACATATAAATAGGTCTGGTCACGTTTGCTGCTTCGGTAGATCACACAAAACATATCTTTTACTCTGAATTCACGGAATGGTGGCTTGCCTCAATATAATACTGACTATAACATGCCTTATAGTCTTCGGAATATCACCCCGCGCTGGGGATGATAAATAGCAAATTGAGTAAGGCCAGGATGTCAAACACGCCAATCGAGCTTAAAGGCAGTAGCTTCACCTTATCAGTGGTTCATTTACATGAAGCAGAACCCGAGGTTATTCGTCAGGCGTTGGAAGACAAAATCGCGCAGGCACCGGCTTTTTTAAAACATGCTCCCGTGGTGGTTAACGTGAGTGGTCTTGAAAGCCCGGTAAACTGGTCAGCGCTGCAGAAAGTTGTCGCGTCTACCGGATTGCGCATTATTGGCGTTAGCGGATGCAAAGACGCCAGACTAAAGGCAGAAATCGACGAAATGGGTCTTCCTTTACTGACTGAAGGTAAAGAAAAAGCTATTCGTCCTGCGCCTGTTGAGGTCCCGGCTCCCGTCGCTTTGCCGCAAAACGTTACTCCCATCACAAAAACACGATTAATAAATGTGCCGGTTCGTTCCGGTCAGCGCATTTATGCTCCACAATGTGATCTGATTGTTACAAGCCACGTCAGTGCGGGCGCAGAGCTTATCGCTGATGGCAATATTCATGTTTATGGAATGATGAGAGGCCGTGCGCTGGCAGGTGCAAGCGGCGATCGTGAAGCGCAAATTTTTTGTACCCATCTGACGGCAGAACTGGTGTCTATCGCAGGTGTTTATTGGCTGAGTGATAAAATCCCAGCAGAATTTTATGGCAAAGCGGCCCGTCTGCAATTAGCAGAGAACGCTTTGACAGTTCAACCGTTGAATTGATCCCTTTTTAACAAGGAATTTCTATGGCACGCATTATTGTTGTTACTTCGGGTAAAGGGGGCGTTGGCAAAACCACCTCCAGCGCGGCCATCGCTACAGGTTTGGCCCAGAAGGGAAAGAAAACTGTCGTTATTGATTTTGATATCGGCCTGCGTAACCTCGATCTGATTATGGGTTGTGAACGCCGCGTCGTTTACGACTTCGTCAACGTTATTCAGGGCGATGCGTCGTTAAATCAGGCGTTAATCAAAGATAAGCGTACCGAAAATCTCTTTATTCTTCCGGCCTCACAGACTCGCGATAAAGACGCGCTGACGCGTGAAGGCGTCGCGAAAGTTCTGGACGACCTGAAAACGATGGAATTCGATTTCATCGTCTGCGACTCCCCGGCGGGTATTGAAACCGGCGCGCTGATGGCCCTGTATTTTGCCGATGAAGCGATTATCACCACTAACCCGGAAGTCTCCTCTGTACGTGACTCTGACCGTATTCTGGGTATTCTGGCGTCGAAATCTCGTCGTGCGGAAAACGGTGAAGATCCGATTAAAGAGCATTTGTTGCTGACGCGCTACAACCCTGGCCGCGTAAATAAAGGTGACATGCTGAGCATGGAAGACGTACTGGAAATTCTGCGAATCAAGCTGGTTGGCGTGATTCCTGAAGATCAGTCAGTCCTGCGCGCGTCTAACCAGGGTGAGCCGGTTATTCTCGACATCAATGCTGATGCCGGTAAAGCCTATGCTGATACCGTAGACCGTCTGTTGGGAGAAGAACGTCCTTTCCGCTTCATTGAAGAAGAGAAGAAAGGTTTCCTCAAACGCCTGTTCGGAGGATAAGTTATGGCATTACTGGATTTTTTTCTCTCGCGGAAAAAGAGCACAGCGAACATCGCTAAAGAGCGACTGCAGATTATTGTTGCGGAACGTCGTCGTAGTGACGCCGAGCCACATTATTTACCGCAACTGAGGAAAGATATTCTCGAGGTTATCTGCAAGTATGTACAAATTGATCCCGAAATGGTCACCGTACAGCTTGAACAAAAAGACGGCGATATTTCTATCCTCGAACTTAACGTGACATTACCTGAAGCTGAAGAGTCTAAATAACGGCTTTGCTCAGTGAGTTATAGTTGCAAAAAAGGCAGATTATTCTGCCTTTTTTATTTTCAGTTTCTTGCCAGGCTGTTGCGGATTTATTCCAAAGTAAACTTTGGATAGTTTTCGGCAAAATAGCGGCGCAAATACTCAACCGTAATACGGATTTTTGCCGACGTCGCCAGCCGAGAAACATAAACCGCCCATATATTTGCTGGTTGATAATACTCGGGTAATACGTGTACCAGATGTCCACCGGCAATGTTATCGCAAACGTCCCACCACGAACGCAGGGCAATTCCCTGCCCATCAAGACACCACTGATGTACCACTTCGCCATGATTAGACGACAGAGGCCCCGTAACTTTAATTGAGTGAGCGCCCTCTTTATTACGCATTTGCCAGATACCAAACGGATGGTCGCGCTCTTTGATAACCAGACAAGGAAAAGTGGAGAGATCGTTCAGTTGCTTCGGCGTCCCATGCTGCGCCACAAATTCCGGCGAGGCGCACAGAATACGGTAGTTAGTCGCCAGCTTGCGGGCGATCAGGTTTGGCGCGATATCATCCCCGATACGAATATCAAGATCGACGCCCTCATTCACCATATCCACCAGGCGGTCTTCAACATCGAACCTCAGTTCTAGCTGCGGGTACGCTTTTGCCAGCGCAGACAGCGCCGGAGCCACCACCCGACGGCCAAAGCCAAAGCTACTAATAATGCGTAGCATCCCCTGCGGGATCTGCCTGGCATCCGACAACTCGTCCATCATCTGATCGACATCCTGCAGGATCCGCTGCGCCCATTCGTAGATCCGCTCCCCCTCTTCCGTGATGGTTACACGCCGCGTTGTCCGGTGCAGCAGCACCACGTTCAGCGTCTGCTCCAGCAGGGCTACTCGCTTACTGATAAAAGCCGGTGATACACCCAGTTCCTCGGCAACGGCGGCAAATCCTGCCCGACGGGCAACCAGCATAAAGACGCGTAAATCATTTAGCAGCGGCAGATTATTCATGATCTGTGTTTTATGTTTCACCAGTTAGGGGGATTAACTATTAATCAGTCAATTATAGGATAAGGGGAAAGTCAATTTTGATGGCGTACAAGTGAGAGCTGCTATGAAGAAAACCTGTCGTATTGCCGCTATCCCCGGAGATGGCATTGGTAAAGAAGTGCTGCCTGAAGGCATTCATGTGTTACAGGCAGCCGCCGAGCGTTGGGGGTTGTCGCTCAGCTTTGAGCAAATGGAATGGGCCAGCTGCGAGTACTACACCCATCACGGCAAAATGATGCCGGATGACTGGCATGAGCAGTTGCAATCCTTTGATGCTATCTATTTTGGCGCCGTTGGCTGGCCGGACACCGTACCGGACCACATCTCTTTATGGGGCTCGCTGCTTAAGTTTCGCCGTGAATTCGACCAGTACGTCAACCTGCGTCCGGTACGCCTGTTTCCGGGAGTCCCTTGCCCACTGGCGGGCAAGCAGCCAGGCGACATTGATTTCTACGTCGTACGCGAGAACACCGAGGGAGAATACTCTTCTCTCGGCGGACGCGTGAGTGAAGGGACGGAACACGAGGTGGTTATCCAGGAGTCGGTCTTCACCCGTCGCGGCGTAGATCGTATATTGCGTTACGCCTTCGAGCTGGCGCAAAACCGCCCGCGCAAAACCCTGACCTCGGCGACCAAATCCAATGGTCTGGCCATCAGCATGCCTTACTGGGACGAGCGTGTTGAAGCAATGGCGGCTAACTATCCTGAGATCCGTTGGGATAAACAGCATATCGATATACTGTGCGCTCGCTTTGTGATGCAGCCGGAGCGCTTTGACGTTGTGGTTGCTTCCAACCTGTTCGGCGACATCCTCTCCGATCTGGGTCCGGCCTGTACCGGGACGATTGGCATCGCACCTTCTGCCAACTTAAACCCGGAACGCACCTTCCCGTCCCTGTTCGAGCCAGTACATGGTTCGGCCCCCGATATTTACGGAAAAAACATCGCCAACCCGATTGCCACTATCTGGGCTGGCGCCATGATGCTGGACTTCCTTGGTAAGGGTGATGCCAACTATAAGGCTGCCCACGATGGTATTCTGGCGGCAATTGAGCACGTTATTGCCAGTGGCCCGAAAACGCCGGATATGAAAGGCAGCGCCACCACGCAACAGGTGGGTGAGGCCATCTGTCAGGCACTACGTTAGAGGTCAAACCACGAAATATGAGCCGCGTCACTGACGCGGCTTTTTTATGCGTTTTGTGGAGCCAATAACCTGCGCCAATTCACCTTTTATTATTTCCGTTCCGTGTTTTATTGCTTCACGCATCGGGCAATTGTTTAATTCATGTAAAGAACAAATAATAAAATTGTTAAATACAAAGTAACTCATTCTACCCCTACAGCATGATAACAACGACAGGCTAATGCCATACGCGGGCAACTGTGCCCAGGAGATCCCATGTTGAGCAACGTCAAGAAAAAAGACATGCCGCTGATAGCCATCAGCCTGGTGGCTATTCTTTTCATCGCCGCCACACTTAGTCTCTTCCCTCAGCAGTCTGCACAAGTCGCAAATACCCTTTTTAACGGCGTTACCCGGATGCTGGGTTCCACCGTGCAGATCCTCGTTCTGATGGCTATGGGTCTGGTCGTCTGGCTGGCTACCAGCAAATACGGCAACATCCGTCTGGGAGAAGGTAAAGCGGAATACAGCACGCTCTCCTGGCTGTTTATGTTTATATGCGCTGGATTAGGCTCCTCCACGCTCTACTGGGGCGTTGCTGAGTGGGCCTATTATTACCAGACCCCGGGTCTGAATATCGCGCCGCACTCGCAAAAAGCGCTGGAATACAGCCTGCCCTATTCCTTTTTCCATTGGGGGATCAGCGCATGGGCGACCTATACATTGGCCTCATTAACCATGGCATACCACTTCCATGTGCGTAAAAACAAAGGACTGAGCCTGTCCGGGATTATCGCCGCCATTACCGGCGTGCATCCACAGGGCGTCTGGGGTCGCCTGGTTGACCTGATGTTCCTGATCGCGACAGTTGGCGCGTTAACTATCTCTCTGGTCGTCACCGCTGCCACCTTTACCCGCGGTTTGTCTGCCCTGACGGGGTTACCGGATAACTTCACGGTGCAGGCGTTTGTAATCCTGTTCTCTGGCGGCATTTTCTGCCTGAGCTCCTGGATTGGCATCAATAACGGTTTGCAACGCCTGAGCAAAATGGTCGGCTGGGGGGCGTTTTTACTGCCGCTGCTGGTGCTGATCGTCGGCCCGACCGAGTTCATCACCAACAACATCATCAACGCCATCGGCCTGACGACACAAAATTTTTTGCAAATGAGCCTCTTCACCGACCCGCTTGGCAACGGTGAGTTCACCCGTAACTGGACGGTGTTCTACTGGCTGTGGTGGATCTCCTACACGCCGGGCGTGGCAATGTTTGTCACTCGCGTATCCCGTGGTCGCAAAATCAAAGAGGTTATCTGGGCATTAATCCTCGGTAGCACTGTTGGTTGCTGGTTCTTCTTTGGCGTGATGGAAAGCTACTCCATTCACCAGTTTGTGAACGGCGTGATCGACGTACCGCAGGTTATGGCGACGCTGGGCGGTGAGACGGCCGTACAGCAAGTGTTGATGTCGTTGCCTGCCGGGAAACTGTTTCTGGTGGCGTATCTGGCGATCATGATTATATTCCTCGCCTCACACATGGATGCTGTGGCCTACACCATGGCGGCCACCAGCACGCGCAACCTGCAGGAAGGGGAAGATCCGCAGCGCAGTCTTCGTCTGTTCTGGTGCGTGGTTATCACCCTGATCCCATTATCGATTTTGTTCACCGGCGCGTCTCTGGAAACCATGAAGACCACGGTGGTTCTGACCGCTCTTCCATTCCTCGCCATCCTGTTGGTGAAGGTTGGCGGTTTTCTGCGCTGGGTACGGCAGGACTATGCCCACGTTCCTGCGCATCAAATTGAAAGTCATATTCCCGAAGCGCCAGTTGACGTCCCGGTCGCGCCACCGGCCGGGACACTACTCAAAGGCGACAATTAAGCGCCAGCACAAAAATCCTCTTACTCACAAATTAAAGGTATTCCAATGAGCAATCTGAGCCCTGAGTTTATTCTGCCGCAAAATTTCTGTGCCAACCCGCAGGATGCCTGGACTATCCCGGCCCGGTTTTATACCGACCATCAGGCTTTCGAACACGAACAAGAAAAGGTGTTCGCTAAAAGCTGGATTTGCGTCGCCCACAGTAGCGAACTGGCGAAACCCAATGATTATGTTACCCGAGAAGTGATTGGCGAGAATATCGTGCTGGTACGTGGGCGCGATAACGTGCTGCGGGCATTCTACAACGTCTGCCCGCATCGCGGTCATCAGCTGTTGAGCGGCGAGGGGAAAGCGAAAAATGTGATTACCTGCCCTTACCACGCATGGGCGTTCAAACTTGACGGCAATCTGGCGCATGCGCGTAACTGCGAAAACGTCGCCAACTTCGACAGCGAAAAAGCGCACCTTACACCGGTACGCCTGGAAGAATATGCCGGATTCGTGTTTATAAACATGGATCCGAACGCGGGCAGCGTGGAAGAACAACTCCCTGGTCTTGCAGACAAAGTTATCGAAGCCTGCCCAGACGTGCATGACCTGAAACTTGCTGCGCGCTTTACGACTCGTACCCCAGCCAACTGGAAGAATATCGTCGATAACTATCTGGAGTGCTACCACTGCGGTCCGGCCCATCCAGGTTTTTCCGACTCGGTCCAGGTTGACCGTTACTGGCATACCATGCACGGCAACTGGACGCTGCAATACGGTTTCGCCAAACCTTCAGAGCAGTCATTTAAGTTCGAAGAAGGAGTTGATGCCGCTTTCCACGGTTTCTGGCTGTGGCCGTGCACCATGCTCAACGTGACGCCAATCAAAGGCATGATGACCGTTATCTACGAATTCCCGGTAGATGCGGAAACCACGCTGCAAAACTATGACATCTATTTCACCAACGAAGAGCTGACCGAAGAGCAGAAACAACTGATCGAATGGTATCGCAACGTCTTTCGTCCTGAAGATTTACGTCTGGTTGAAAGCGTACAAAAAGGGCTGAAATCGCGCGGGTATCGCGGCCAGGGACGCATTATGGCGGACACCAGCGGCAGCGGCATCTCCGAGCATGGCATTGCCCATTTCCATAATCTGGTCGCCCAGGTTTTTCAGGAATAACCCGGGGCTGTTACGACAGGTTCCGGCGCGTCGCTGAGGCGCGTCGGACAGATTTTTTAGGGAGGCCGCAATGTCTGATTATCAAATGCAAGAAGTCCGGGTCAGCCGGATTGAGACGATTACCGCGCAGGTAAAATGCTTCACCTTAACGGCGACCTCAGGCCAGCCGTTGCCTGCGTTTCAGGGTGGCAGCCATATTATCGTGCAGATGCGCGATGGCGAGAACCTGTACAGCAATGCGTACTCGCTGATGAGTTCACCACGCGATACGCGCGCCTATAAAATCGCCGTACGCCTGGAGGAGGCGTCCAAAGGCGGCTCACGATATCTGCATCAAAACGTGAAGCCCGGCGACACGCTCACGATCTCCACACCAAACAATCTCTTCGCCCTCGCTCCTCAGGCACAAAAACATCTGTTGATTGCCGGAGGTATCGGCATCACACCGTTTTTATCGCAACTCCCGGAGCTGGAACAATCTCAGACGCAATGGCAACTGCACTATTGCTCTCCCAGCCAGGAGACCTGCGCGTTTCATGACGAACTCATGCAACACCCCAGCGCCGATCGCATTCATCTGCACCTGTCGAACGCAGGCACCCGCCTCGATTTAGCCCGTCTGCTGGCAGATGTTGAACCCGGCACGCATATCTACACCTGTGGCCCTGCGGTGCTCAACGATGCTGTCAGAGAAGCGGCTTCCCGCCTTGGGCTGGACAGCAATACGCTACATTTCGAACAATTTGCCGTGGAAGAGAAAGGCGGCGACGCCTTCACTCTGGTGCTGGCGCGTTCCGGGCGCGAGTTTGTGGTCCCGGAAGAGATGACCATTTTGCAGGTTATCGAAAATAACAAAGCCGCCCGGGTTGAGTGCCTGTGCCGGGAAGGTGTTTGCGGCACCTGCGAAACGACGATTCTGGAAGGGGAAGCGGATCACCGCGATCAGTATTTCAGCGACGACGAAAAAGCCAGCCAGCAAAGCATGCTCATCTGCTGCTCGCGCGCCAAAGGTAAGCGCCTGGTGCTCGATCTGTAGCGTTGCGCAGGCCGGGTCAGCAAACGCGCGACCCGGCGAGCCTGGTGACTTACTGCGGGTATTCCTGCAGCAGCGCGTTGAGGCGATCGGACATCAATTCGCCACGCCAGCCGGAAACCAGCTCTGGCAGGGATTGCTGCGGCTTTAATTTCCAGTGCCAGTTGAGCAACTGGTTGATCTGGCGACGCGAAGCAAGAAGTTCGACGCTGAGATTATGTTCCGCACTCACCTCGGCAACCAGCGCTTTGATGGCTTTGAACGCCTTGCGATACCCTGGCATATCCATCAAATTCAGCAGCGGCTGCGGTAGCGACTCTTCCGGTAAAGCCTGGGCCTTTTCCACCAGGGCGATCAGCGTTTTACCGTGGAAACGAATTTCGCTCCCGGAAAGACCCAGGCTATCCAGTTCACCCAGGCTGCCCGGCATATAACGCGCCACCGCCCACAGGTGCTCTTCACGCACCACGAAGTTTACCGCCAGATCGCGCTCGCGTGCTTTACGCAGTCGCCAGTCGGCAAGCAGTTGCAGGCAGGCTAGCTGACGGGTGCGCAGTTGCCATGCGTTGGTGATGTCACGCCAGGCGTCTTCCGGCGCCAGAATCTCCTGGCGACGCTGCTGCATTAAGCGGCATTCGTCCAGCGCGGCTGGCAGCCAGCCGCTGGCTTCGGTTTCAGCCATCAGTTTTGTGGTGATCGGTAACAGATACCAGACGTCAGCCGCCGCGTATTCGCACTGACGCTCGGTCAGCGGTCTGGCCAGCCAGTCGGTACGCGATTCACTTTTGTCGAGCGCCACCCCCGTAAACTCTTCCACCATCGAGGCGAAGCCCCACGACAGCGGACGACCGCAAAACGCGGCCAGGATTTGTGTGTCAATTAACGGCTGCGGAAGTTCGCCAAAAGCGTTGAGAAACACTTCCAGGTCTTCACTTCCCGCATGCAGGAATTTGGTGATGGCGGTATCACGCAGAATATCGCGCAGGGGCGACCAGTCGGTGATCCCTAGTGGATCAATCAGAGCAACGTGTTTGCCATCAAAGAGTTGGATCAGCCCCAACTGCGGATAATAGGTACGTGTGCGAACAAATTCGGTATCCAGGGCTATCGCCGGAAATTCACGGACGGCTTCGCACAGCGTGGCTAACGCGTCGTCCGTGGTGATCATTTGATAATTCAAATCGTGCTCTCTTAGGTTTGCGCCAAAAAAAACGCCGGTTTACCCGGCGTTTTCTGCTGGCTGACTTAACGCTCAGCCTTTATTGTCCACTTTGGCGCGCGCTTCGTCACGTAATTCTCGTCGCAAAATTTTACCGACGTTAGATTTCGGCAACTCGTCGCGAAACTCCACCAGCTTCGGTACTTTATAGCCCGTCAGGTGACGACGGCAGAAAGTGATAAGCACCTCATCAGTTAACGAGGCATCTTTCTTCACCACGAAAATTTTCACCGCTTCACCGCTGCTGCCCGACGGAACGCCGACCGCAGCCACTTCCTGTACGCCAGGATGTTGCATAACCACGTCTTCAATTTCATTTGGATAGACGTTGAAGCCGGACACCAGGATCATATCTTTCTTACGATCGACAATACGCAGGAAGCCTTCATCATCCATCACCGCAATATCGCCGGTGTGCAGCCAGCCGTCTTTAACGATTTCGTCGGTGGCGTCTGGTCGCTGCCAGTAGCCCAGCATCACTTGCGGACCTTTCACGCACAGTTCGCCCGGTTCTCCCGGCGGCACTTCGTTATCGTCGTCATCCACCAGTTTGACCTCGGTGGAAGGAACCGGTAACCCGATACTGCCGCTGTGGTAGTCGATATCATGAGGGTTGACGCTCACCAGAGGGGCACACTCCGTCAGGCCATAGCCTTCCAGCAGATACTGACCGGTCAGCTTTACCCAACGTTCAGCTACCGCCTGTTGAACCGGCATCCCGCCGCCAGCCGAAAGGTGCAGTGACGAGAAGTCCAGTTGTTGGAACTCTTTGTTATTCAGCAGCGCGTTAAACAGCGTGTTGACGCCGGTCATGGCGGTGAACGGATACTTCGCCAGCTCTTTTACCAGTCCCGGAATATCACGCGGGTTGGTAATCAGCAGGTTTTGACCGCCCAGCTCAATAAACAGCAGGCAGTTCATCGTCAGTGCAAAAATGTGATACAGCGGTAGGGCCGTCACCACCAGTTCTTTACCCGGATGCAGCAACGGGCCATAAGTGGCGTTAACCTGCTCAAGGTTAGCCAGCATGTTACGGTGCGTAAGCATCGCGCCCTTCGCCACACCGGTAGTCCCCCCGGTATATTGCAGGAACGCCAGATCTTCCGACACTACTTCGGGTTTCACATACTGCATGCGATAACCGTTTTGCAGCGCGCTACGAAAAGAGATGGCATCCGGCAGGTGATATTTCGGTACCAGACGCTTGATATACTTGACGACAAAGTTAACCAAGGTCCCTTTGGCGGTCGACAGCTGATCGCCCATACGCGTCAGGATCACGTGTTGCACCGACGTTTTGTCGACGACTTTTTCCAGCGTGTGGGCAAAGTTAGACACGATGACAATCGCCGACGCGCCGCTGTCGTTGAGCTGATGTTCCAGCTCGCGAGGCGTGTACAGCGGGTTCACGTTCACGACGATCATGCCGGCACGTAAAATCCCAAACAGTGCGACCGGATATTGCAGCAGGTTCGGCATCATCAATGCGACGCGATCGCCCTTCTTCAGCCCGAGTCCCTGTTGCAAATAGGCCGCAAATGCCCGGCTACGCTCTTCAAGCTTGCGGAAGGTCATCACCTCCCCCATGTTTACAAACGCGGGCTGATCGGCATACCGTCTTACTGAGTGTTCAAAGAGTTCCACCAGGGATTGATAACGGTCAGGATTGATCTCCGCAGGAACACCAGCGGGATAACGGTTAAGCCAAACCTTTTTCAATACATCACCTCTAAAATGCGTATTCGTCGTCATCACAACCCCAGGCAATAAACAAACTGTTAACATAATATTAACTCAGCGTACCAGTTTGTTTATTACACAACGACAAGGTTGCGAAGCACGTCACTATTTATTTTTCTTATATCCACGTTAATGCAGAAACAGCGGACGAGCCGCTGTTTCTTTTACTCATAAAACAAAGAGTTACTCAGTTACTATGGTCTGAACCTGTGCCGGGCCGGGATTGTACCATCCCCATCCGCCGTAGCCACCGTAAGGCCAGCCACGCGCACCGTAGAACCAGGGGTCGATCGGCTGAGGCGGCATAACAATTTGCTGAGTAATATGCCAGCGTTTATAGCCAGTTACCTGCATCAGCATGAATTTATACGGTGTATTACCGATTTTTCCATCCACAGTACCGCTAATCGGACCGACGACGGTAACCAGTTGACCGCGGAAGTCCACCGGGTCGAGGAAACCATTTACATCAGCATAAATTCGCCCGCGGGAGGCTTCGCCCAGCACCGGTCGCGCCCCGCTATCAAGAGGAACAGTGGCAATTTCCAGACGGGATTTCCCCTGCTGGTTCTGAATATCCACCACTTTACCGCCGAAACGCGCTTCCTGTCCGACATACAGCTGCGGGGCATTCATCACCCGCACCAGATCCTGCTGCGGCGTAGGGCTCGAACCTTTAATCGCGTCCGGGATGGTGACACAACCGCTAAGCATTAACGCGAATGCGCCCGCCAACACACCTTTCAATAACTGCTTTTGCACCGCCATATTGCGACTCCCTTTTCTTAGCTTCTGCCCCGACCAATTCACCATGCTGCGCACTGACGGCTGTGCGAATTGACCAGGGATGTACTACTAAGATTCATTCTTTACCGGGAAGTTTCTTCCATGCCACGGTGTTACGTAAATAAACCGGTTCCGCATGTTCAACCGCCACGGTCTTACCGGCAGCCAGCATTTGCGTGGCAACAGGCAGCATATCTTCAGCCGCCGGGAGCAAAACGTCGCCATCGCTCAGCGTCAGACCGCTGTCTTTACCGAGCTCAGGCCAGGCAGGCCAGCCTGTTCCGACCGTTACCCACTCGCCAGACAGTTGCAGTAAACGCGCATGCACCTGCTCGGGGGTTAGCACCGCTTCGGTTTCTTCACCGTGCCAGTTGCCGTTCTCATCACGCAGGTATTCGGCCCAATAGACTTCGCCCATTCGCGCGTCGATCGCGGCCAGTACGCGGGTCGCGCCCGACTTACGCCAGGCTCCCTGCGCCATTGTTGCCAGGGTGGAAACGCCGATCATCGGTAAATTCGCGCCTAACGCCAGCCCCTGAGCAATGCCAATCCCAATACGTACACCGGTGAAACTGCCAGGACCGCGACCAAACGCCAGAGCGTCGATATCGGTTAACGTGAGACCGCCAACGGCCAGGATTTCCTCGACCATTGGTAAAATTCGTTGGGTGTGTTCTCGTGGGCAAAGCTCGAAATGAGCCTTGGTAGTACCGTCATTCCACAGGGCAACAGAGCACGCCTCTGTGGCGGTATCGATAGCCAGAATTCGCATGGGTGTTTGTGATCAGGTCAATAAATTTGGCGCGCATCTTACCACACTCCGTAACAAATTACTCAGTCGTTGGTATGGCAAGAAAACGAACAGCGCGAGCAATATCACGCGTCCGCGGCGCAGGCGGAAGGCTTGCCAGGAAAGTGGCACCATAAGGTCGCATCACCAGACGGTTGTCGCAAATCACCAGCACCCCGCGGTCGTCGGCGTCACGAATCAGACGCCCCACGCCCTGTTTCAGGGTGATTACCGCATCCGGCAACTGAACGTCTTCAAACGGATCGCCGCCGCGCAAACGGCAGTCCTCCATCCGCGCTTTTAACAGCGGATCGTCCGGCGAGGTGAACGGCAGTTTATCAATAATCACCAGCGACAACGTATCGCCACGCACGTCCACCCCTTCCCAGAAGCTGCTGGTGGCAACCAGTAACGCATTACCTGCGCTGACAAACTGCTGTAACAGTTGCCCTTTACTGGTTTCGCCCTGCAGCAGCACGGGAAGGGTCATGGTGGCGCGGAATTGTTCAGCCAGATCGCGCATCATCGCGTGCGAGGTACACAGCATAAAGCAGCGCCCGTTGTTCGCTTCGATAATGGGACGCAGCATGGATGCCAGCTGACGCGCCGCTCCCGGTTGGTTGGTTTGCGGGAGATTACGCGGCACGCACAGCAGCGCCTGGCGGGTGAAATCAAATGGACTTGGCAGCAGCATCGACTCGGCATCTTCAATACCCAGCCGCGCGGTGAAATGATGAAGGTCATCGTTTACCGACAGCGTCGCGGAGGTAAAAATCCAGCAGCCCGGCTTCTGGTCCATCACTTCTTTGAATTTATCCGCCACCGTGAGCGGCGTCAGCGCAAGGGTGAAATGGCGCGAGGTGCATTCATACCAGTAGCTGAAACCTGGCTGGTTGATCTCTTTCAGGCGCTTCAGACGAGTACGGTAAAGCGTGGCACGTTCAAACGCGGCATCCAGCAAGGCGGAACGTCCGAGAGACAGTTTCGCCACGTCGTAACACAGCTCCAGCGTGTCATCGAGCAACAAAAACGCGCGCTGTACGCGCGGGTCGGCCAGCAGTTCCCGCAAGTTTCCTCGATAGCCCGGCTCGCCCAATTGCAGGCGGAAGTCCTGCGCGCTTTGCGCCAGCCGGTCGGCGCATTTTTGAAGCTGCTGAGTGTCTTTCAGCTCGGTGCGATAGGCAATGGTGATGTCTTTCGCCAGATCCAGCAGTTGGCGACTGGAGAGCGATTGACCAAAATACTGGCTGGCGATATCCGGTAACTGATGCGCTTCATCGAAGATCATCACTTCAGCTTCCGGGATCAGCTCGCCAAACCCACTCTCTTTTACCACCATATCAGCGAGAAACAGATGGTGGTTTACCACGACGACATCTGCATCCATCGCCTTCTTGCGCGCTTTAACGACAAAGCACTCTTTGTACAGCGGGCAGTCGCTCCCAAGGCAATTATCGTTTGTGCTCGTCACCAGCGGCCAGGCCTGAGAGTCTTCCGCCACGCTGACGCAGGTGCTGATGTCTCCATCAAGGGTTTGATTTGACCAGGAGCGCAGCAGAATGACGTCACTTAAAGTCTGTACCGGCAGGTCACCGCCCGCCAGCGCCTGTTGTTCGAGACGCTCAAGACACAGATAGTTTGAACGCCCTTTCAGTAGCGCCAGTTTACCCGTGAATTCCAGAGCCTTCGCTACTGTGGGTAAATCGCGGCTGTATAGCTGATCCTGCAACGCCTTCGAGCCCGTGGAGACGATCACTTTCTTTCCGGCACGCAGCGCTGGGGCAAGATAAGCGTAGGTTTTACCCGTTCCTGTTCCGGCTTCGACAACAAGCGGCTGTGATTTTTCGATAGCATGACTGACGGCGAAGGCCATCTGCCGCTGTGGTTCACGCGGTTTAAAACCGGGTATCGCTTTAGCCAACTGACCGTCTGCTGCAAAATCGTCCGTCACACTGCCCCCTGTTCATTTGAACAGGGATTATGTCAGGCCAGCGGCTCTTTCGCCAGTTGAAGAGGTGACGTGGACACAACATTATGGCAGTCTTGGCGCAACCCGAAGCCATTATGAAAAAACGTAAATGAGGAATGATTTATGACGATTGTGCGCATTGATGCCGAAGCGCGTTGGTCCGACGTGGTTATCCACAACAACACGTTGTATTACACCGGCGTACCGGAAAATCTGGATGCCGACGCCTTTGAGCAAACGGCAAATACGCTGGCGCAAATTGATGCGGTGCTGGAAAAACAGGGCAGCAGCAAGTCACGTATTCTTGATGCCACCCTGTTCCTGGCGGACAAAAATGATTTTGCCGCCATGAACAAAGCCTGGGACGCATGGGTTGTTGCTGGTCACGCGCCGGTACGTTGTACCGTTCAGGCCGGGTTAATGAATCCGAAATACAAAGTTGAAATTAAGATTATCGCTGCGGTATAAGCGGCGTTATTCGTCTTCATCTTCAAAACGCGCCACGATCCGCTCGCCGGTATGGCTGGCGCGTAATTCAGCAGCCACTTTCGTAATCGCCTCGCCACTGCTCATCCCCTGGGATATCAGTTCATGAATGCGTTCAACCGCCTGTTGCTGCTGATCGTGCGTGAGTGAAGGTAAACCTGCAATCATGGTGAACTCCTGCTAAATTATTAGCGCTAATTATTTCATGCTACCCGGCACATAGCCAGTGAAGTAGCAACGAGTCAGGACTGATGAAGACGTTATCTCCCGCTGTAATCACACTCCCCTGGCGTCTGGACGCCGCTGAGCACTATTTTGCCACATTAAGCCACCAGCCCTGGGCAATGCTTTTGCATTCAGGCCACGCCGACCATCCGCATAATCGCTTTGATATTCTGGTCGCCGACCCCATTACCACGCTGGTCACACATGCAGAAGAGACCGTTGTGCATGACCATCACGGCACTATGCAAACGGTTGATGATCCTATGACGGTTTTACGTTCGGCGCTGACATCGCTGACTATTCAGCCCGATTATAATCCCGATTTTCCCTTCCAGGGAGGCGCATTGGGTCTGTTCGGTTATGACTTAGGCCGTCGTTTTGAATCTCTGCCAACGGAAGCCGAACAGGATATCACGCTACCGGACATGGCGGTTGGCATTTACGATTGGGCGCTGATTGTCGATCATCAGTTGCAAAGGGTGTCGCTACTTAGCCACTCCGATGTACAGGCACGACGCCGTTGGCTGGAAAATCAACAGATACCCGTGCGCGAACCGTTTTCGTTAACATCCTCGTGGCAGTCCAACATGACCCGCGCGCAGTATGGTGAAAAGTTCCGTCGGGTGCAGCGTTATCTGCACAGCGGCGATTGCTATCAGGTCAATCTTGCCCAGCGTTTTCAGGCGCATTATCAAGGAGATGAGTGGTTGGCGTTTGTACGTCTCAACCATGCGAACCGCGCCCCGTTCAGTGCGTTTATACGTCTTGAGGAAGGGGCGATTCTCAGCCTTTCACCTGAACGTTTTATTCTGCTGGAAAACCAGCACATCCAGACGCGTCCGATTAAAGGCACGCTGCCCAGACTTGAAGATGCCGATGCCGATCGTCAGCAGGCTCAATTACTGGCGAACTCCCCAAAGGATCAGGCGGAAAACCTGATGATCGTCGATTTAATGCGTAATGATATTGGCCGCGTTGCCGAACCCGGTTCGGTACAGGTTCCGGAACTGTTTGTTGTCGAACCGTTCCCTGCCGTTCATCATTTGGTCAGCACCATTACCGCGCGTCTGCCAGAGTCATTGCACGCCACTGACCTGCTGCGTGCCGCCTTCCCCGGCGGCTCTATTACCGGTGCGCCAAAAGTGCGGGCAATGGAAATTATTGACGAACTGGAACCGCAAAGACGCAACGCCTGGTGCGGTTCCATTGGCTATCTGAGCTTTTGCGGCAATATGGATACCAGCATCACCATTCGCACGCTGACAGCCACCAACGGACGCATTTATTGTTCCGCTGGCGGTGGCATTGTGGCGGACAGCCAGGAAGATGCGGAGTATCAGGAAACGTTTGATAAAGTGAATCGTATTTTGCACCAACTGGAGAACTGACACGTGGAATACAGCAGCCTGACGCTTGATGTTTTTTTATCGCGCTTTCAACTCCTGCGCCCGCAGGTTAATCATACTGCGTTAAACCAGCGTCAGGCCGCCGTACTGATCCCCGTCGTGCGTCGTGCACAGCCGGGGTTGCTGTTAACTCAGCGATCCGTTCATCTGCGCAAGCATGCCGGACAGGTCGCCTTTCCCGGCGGCGCGGTGGATAGCAGCGATGCCTCGTTAATAGCCGCCGCCCTTCGCGAAGCGCAGGAAGAAGTGGCGATCCCACCATCCTGCGTTGAGGTGATTGGCGTTCTGCCGCCGGTCGACAGTGTGACCGGTTTCCAGGTCACGCCGGTGGTAGGCATTATCCCGCCAAATTTGCCGTATCGCGCAAGTGTTGATGAAGTTTCCGCCGTGTTTGAAATGCCGCTGGCACAAGCCCTGCATTTAGGTCGTTATCATCCGCTGGATATCTACCGTCGCGGCGATTCACATCGTGTATGGCTTTCCTGGTATGAGCAATATTTCGTCTGGGGAATGACCGCCGGAATAATTCGTGAGCTGGCGCTGCAAATTGGCGTCAAGCCCTGACTATACTTATCTTTACGCACACCATAGACAACTTGAAACTCAGGTCACAACATTAGTAAAACCGCGGTTATCTATTAGTTTAATTCATGTGAATAGTTAAGCCGATCGCCGCGTTCCCTCTTACACTATGCGCAGTTATAACATCGTTACTGGAAACCCCAGTCGCCCTGTAGGAGTATTATCGTGATTAGTCTATTCGACATGTTTAAGGTGGGGATTGGTCCCTCATCTTCCCATACCGTAGGGCCTATGAAGGCGGGTAAACAGTTCGTCGATGACCTGGTCGAAAAAGGATTACTGGACAGCGTTACTCGTGTCGCCGTCGACGTGTATGGTTCACTGTCGCTCACGGGTAAAGGTCACCATACCGATATCGCCATTATTATGGGTCTGGCGGGCAATGAGCCTGCTACCGTGGATATTGACAGCATCCCCGGATTTATCCGCGACGTAGAAACGCGTGGACGCCTGCTGCTTGCGCAGGGCCAGCACGAAGTGGATTTCCCGCAGAATGACGGAATGCGTTTTCACAACGGCAACCTGCCGCTGCATGAAAACGGAATGCAGATCCACGCGTACAGTGGCGAAACCGTCATTTACAGCAAAACCTACTACTCTATCGGCGGTGGATTCATCGTTGATGAAGAACATTTTGGTCAGGATGCCGCGGGCGAGGTCAGTGTGCCTTATCCGTTCAAATCCGCCACCGAAATGCTGGAATACTGCAACAGCACCGGCCTGTCTCTCTCTGGCATGGCGATGCAGAACGAACTTGCTCTGCACAGTAAAAAAGAGATTGAAGAGTACTTTGGTAACGTCTGGCAAACCATGCAGGCTTGTATCGATCGTGGTATGAACACCGAAGGCGTGCTGCCGGGTCCGCTGCGCGTTCCTCGTCGTGCTTCAGCCCTGCGTCGTATGCTGGTTTCCAGCGATAAGCTGTCCAACGATCCGATGAACGTGATCGACTGGGTGAACATGTTCGCGCTGGCCGTTAACGAAGAAAACGCCGCGGGTGGTCGCGTAGTTACTGCGCCAACCAACGGTGCCTGCGGTATCGTGCCTGCGGTACTGGCCTATTACGATCATTTCATCGAGTCCGTAAGCCCGGATATCTATACTCGTTATTTCCTGGCGGCCGGCGCGATTGGCGCGTTGTACAAAATGAACGCGTCTATCTCTGGTGCAGAAGTGGGTTGTCAGGGTGAAGTGGGCGTAGCCTGTTCCATGGCTGCCGCGGGTCTGGCTGAACTGTTAGGCGCGAGCCCTGAGCAGGTGTGTGTTGCTGCTGAAATCGGCATGGAACATAACCTCGGCTTAACCTGCGATCCGGTGGCGGGACAGGTACAGGTTCCGTGCATCGAACGTAATGCCATTGCGTCAGTGAAGGCGATCAACGCTGCGCGTATGGCAATGCGCCGTACCAGCGCTCCGCGCGTCTCGCTGGATAAAGTCATTGAGACCATGTACGAAACAGGTAAAGACATGAACGCCAAGTACCGTGAAACGTCACGCGGTGGCCTGGCAATCAAAGTTCAATGTGACTAATACTTATTTTTCGCCCATCTGCGACGGATGGGCGAATTTGCCCCCTCTCCCTCGTCTGGCGTAATTTTCCCCACTACACTTGCTCTGTTGCTGTTGGCTACTGTGACCAACGGCTTATCGGGCGGCCCGCATGCAAACAGCGCAAAGGATCATCAAGAACTATCGCCGGAATCGCTTAATCGTCTGCACACTATGTGCACTACTGACGCTCATTCTCACATTAACTGTCCGATTTATTTCGGAGCGTAATTTAAATCATCGCAATACCGTTACCTTTGCCAACCACGCCGTTGAAGAGTTGGATGACGTGCTTTTGCCCCTACAGACCGGACGCGATGTACTGCTACCGCTGATTGGGCTTCCCTGCTCAGTCGCGCGTTTACCCCTGAGTAAGCATGCAGCCAGACTGCAAACGGTACGTTCTATCAGCCTGATTCAGAGCGGGGTCCTTTATTGTTCCAGCATTTTTGGCTATCGCAATCTGCCTATTCGCCAACTGGAGCCTGAATTACCCAGTCGGGAGCCGCAATTGCTGCTGTCTACCGACCACTCGTTGATTAAGGGCAGTCCGATTCTGACGCAATGGTATCCAGCATCTGCCGATGGCTCAGATGGCGTGCTGGAAATCGTTAACATTGATTTATTATCGTCCATGTTGCTTGAACCCCAGCCACCGCAAATTACCCATGCCAGCTTAACCGTCGGTAATCGCCATTTGCTATATGGACAAGGTGTTGTCGATACGCTACCTGAACTGAATAATGAAAAACGCTACCAGCTCTCATCGCAACATTTCCCCTTTACTATCAGCGTCACCGGTCCGGGTGCCAGCGAACTGGCTATAAAACATTTGCCAACACAACTGCCGCTGGCGGTGATCCTAAGTTTTTTAGTGGGCTACCTGGCATGGCTGGCGACCGCCAGCAGAATGAGCTTCTCCTGGGAGATAAATCTGGCCCTTGCTGCACGGGAATTCGAGCTGTTTTGCCAGCCGCTACTTAATGCGCAAACCCAGCAATGTATGGGAGTGGAAATCCTTTTACGCTGGAATAACCCGCGCCAGGGTTGGATCTCTCCCGAAGTGTTTATTCCCATCGCAGAGGAGCACAACCTGATTGTGCCGCTTACCCGTCATGTCATCGCAGAAACCATTCAGCAACGGCACGTATTCCCGATGAGCAGCCAGTTTCATATTGGGATTAATGTTGCCGCCAGCCATTTTCGTAACGGTACGCTGCTAAAAGATCTCAACCAGTACTGGTTCAGCCAGCACCCTATTCAGCAGTTGGTTATCGAACTCACCGAGCGCGATGCGTTACTGGATGTGGATTATCGGGTCGTGCGCGAGTTAAATCGGCTTGGCGTAAAGCTGGCAATTGACGATTTCGGCACCGGCAACAGCTCGCTCTCCTGGCTGGAAAAGCTTCGCCCGGATGTGCTGAAGATTGATAAATCATTTACCTCGGCAATCGGGACAGACGCCGTGAACTCAACCGTCACAGACATCATTATCGCTCTGGGGAAAAAACTGAATATCGAACTGGTGGCGGAAGGCGTTGAAACACAGGCGCAGGCACAGCATTTACGCCGACACGGCGTACATTTATTGCAAGGCTTTTTGTACGCAAAACCGATGCCGCTGCGCGATTTTCCCAAATGGCTGGCGGGCAGCACGCCGCCGCCCGCCCGGCATAACGGGCGACACAGTATGCACGTTATGCCGTTTCGCTAACCCCGCTTACTCGTCTTCGTCGTGAGCGGGTTGTTCTTTAACAATGCGAACTAAATCCACACGATAGTCATTGGCTTCGACAATCGTAATGCTCAACGGTGCAACATCGATAACATCACCTACGCGTGGAATATGGCCGTTAGCGGCAATGACTAAACCTGCCACCGTGGCGATGTCTTCATCTTCATTCACTAACGTATCCACGTCCAGCGCCTGTTGCAACGCATGCAGATCGGTACCACCTTTCACCAACCAACCGCCTGCATCAGCAATAATTTCAGGCGTTTCATCGGCATCCGGGAATTCACCGGCAATAGCTTCTAATACGTCCAACGGCGTGACCAGACCCTGGACTACACCAAACTCGTTAGTGACGATAACAAAGCTGCCGCGGGCGCGTCGCAGAACACCTAACAGATTGATAGGATCCAGCGTTTCCGGGACAATAATAGCCGGAGACGCAGAGGCAATGGCCGCCACATCCACACCGTCTTCCAGCGCGACCAGCAGCTCTTTAGCACGCACAATACCGATGATTTCATCCAGTTCGCCACGACACACCGGGAACAGGCTGTGTGGTGACGAGAGCAATTGCTCGCGAATTTCCTCCACGCTCAGGTCTGCATCAACCCAGCTAATTTCGCCACGAGGCGTCATAATGCCGCGTAATGAACGCGACGCCAGAGAAAGGACGCCGTTGATCATATAACGTTCTTCTTCCACAAATGCGCCTTCCGGGACGGGAACCGGCACCGGGTTGTCGGATTCCATCTGCGCGCTGGCCTGACTTTTACCCCCCATCAGACGCAGGATTGCATCGGCAGTGCGCGCACGCAGCGGCAGCGTCGACTGGTGGCGAATAAAGTTCCGACGGGCAATCTGGTTAAACAACTCAATGATGATTGAGAAGCCAATCGCCGCATACAGATAGCCTTTCGGAATATGGAAGCCAAACCCTTCGGCAACCAGGCTCAGACCGATCATTAACAGGAAGCTCAGACACAGCACCACCACCGTCGGATGTTGGTTCACAAATCGTGTTAGCGGCTTAGAAGCCAGCAGCATCACGGCCATAGCAATCACGACCGCCGCCATCATCACCGGCAGATGGTTGACCATACCGACCGCCGTAATAACGGCATCCAGCGAGAACACCGCATCGAGGATGACAATCTGCGTCACAACAACCCAAAAACTCGCATACCCTTTTGCCTGGCCGGTATCATGTTCACGGTTTTCCAGCCGCTCATGCAGCTCTGTCGTGGCCTTGAACAAGAGGAAAATCCCCCCCAGCAGCATGATCAGATCGCGCCCCGAGAACGAGTAGTCCATTACCGTAAATAGCGGCTTAGTTAGCGTCACCATCCACGAAATCACGGACAACAAGCCCAGGCGCATAACCAGTGCCAGTGACAAACCGATTAAACGCGCTTTATCTCGCTGTTTTGGCGGCAGCTTATCAGCCAGGATCGCAATGAAGACCAGGTTATCAATACCCAGAACAATTTCGAGAACGACAAGCGTGAGCAAACCCACCCAAATCTGCGGGTCCATTAATAATTCCATGACAAGCTCCTGCTTAAGGAATGACCAAACTGCGCGCTGAGGATCTCAGGCGTTGAAGCGATATGCAGAGAAAATTTGTGGCAAAAAGTGCCAATCTGACAGGCTTGATACGGCCTGATAGTGAAATGACGTCGGTGACGATCCATATGGTGAGCTACTGCCCTATACTCCTGAGTAATTAAACCGATGCTAAACATAACAGAGACAACCGTTTTTTAGCAAAGATTTACCTTCCTTTGCAATAAGTTGTTTCGGAGATATTTTACCCTTCGAAATTTCTTTTTATCGGAAGTTAAATTACGGATCTTCATCACATAAAATATTTTTTTCGATATCTAAAATAATTCACGAAAATCATAGGTTTTTCTTTGTAACCCTTATCTGAATCGATTCGATTGCGGACGACGATTCAAATACATCTTCACGTTGATGTGTTAACGATAATAAAGGAGGTAGCAAGTGACCATTGCTATTGTAATAGGCACACATGGTTGGGCTGCAGAGCAGTTACTTAAGACAGCAGAAATGCTGTTAGGCGAGCAGGAAAACGTCGGCTGGATCGATTTCGTTCCAGGCGAAAATGCCGAAACGCTGATTGAAAAGTACAACGCTCAGTTGGCAAAACTCGATACCAGTAAAGGCGTGCTGTTTCTCGTTGACACATGGGGAGGCAGCCCGTTTAACGCTGCGAGCCGCATTGTCGTCGATAAAGAGCATTACGAAGTCATCGCCGGTGTGAACATTCCCATGCTGGTTGAAACCTTCATGGCGCGTGATGACAACCCCAGCTTCGATGAATTAGTAGCACTGGCCGTTGAAACCGGTAGCGAAGGCGTGAAAGCGCTGAAAGCAAAACCGGTGGAGAAAGCCGCTCCAGCCCCAGTCGCGGCGCCAAAAGCAGCAGTTCCCGCCAAACCGATGGGTCCGAACGATTATATGCAGATCGGCCTGGCGCGTATTGATGACCGCTTAATCCATGGTCAGGTGGCAACTCGCTGGACCAAAGAAACCAACGTAACACGCATTATCGTCGTCAGTGATGAAGTTGCCGCCGATACCGTGCGTAAAACGCTGCTGACCCAGGTTGCACCTCCGGGTGTGACGGCGCATGTGGTTGATGTCGCGAAAATGATCCGCGTCTACAACAACCCGAAATATGCAGGTGAGCGTGTGATGCTGTTGTTTACCAACCCGACCGACGTAGAACGTATCGTTGAAGGTGGTGTGAAAATTACCTCTGTAAACATTGGCGGTATGGCTTTCCGTCAGGGTAAAACGCAGGTAAACAACGCAATTTCTGTCGATGAAAAAGACATCGAAGCCTTCAAGAAACTCAACGAACGCGGTATTGAGCTCGAGGCTCGTAAGGTTTCTACCGATCAGAAACTGAAAATGATGGATTTGATTGCCAAGGTGAAATAACGCCCTGGCATTTACTTAGTTTTCACACTTAAGTCTGTATAGCAATAGGAGAAGTACAATGGAGATTACCACTCTTCAGATTGTGCTGGTGTTCATCGTCGCATGTATCGCGGGTATGGAGTCGGTACTCGATGAATTTCAGTTCCACCGTCCGTTGGTGGCCTGTACGCTGATTGGTGCCGTTCTCGGTGATATGAAAACCGGTATCATCATCGGTGGTACCCTGGAAATGATCGCCCTGGGCTGGATGAACATCGGTGCTGCGGTTGCACCTGATGCCGCACTGGCCTCAATTATCTCTACCGTTCTGGTTATCGCGGGTCACCAAAGCATTGGTGCAGGTATCGCGCTGGCTATCCCACTGGCAGCAGCAGGCCAGGTACTGACCATCATCGTTCGTACTATCACCGTAGCATTCCAGCACGCAGCGGATAAGGCGGCAGAAAACGGTAACCTGACGGCGATCTCCTGGCTGCACGTATCCTCCCTGTTCCTGCAGGCTATGCGTATCGCTATCCCGGCGGTAATCGTGGCGATTTCTGTTGGTACCAGTGAAGTTCAGAGCATGCTTAATGCCATTCCGGAAGTTGTGACCGGTGGTCTGAACATCGCAGGGGGTATGATCGTAGTGGTAGGTTATGCGATGGTCATCAACATGATGCGCGCAGGCTACCTGATGCCATTCTTCTACCTCGGCTTCGTCACCGCGGCATTTACTAACTTCAACCTGGTTGCTCTGGGTGTGATTGGCGCAGTAATGGCTATCCTCTACATTCAGCTGAGCCCGAAATATAACCGCGTAGCCGGTGCACCTGCTGCTGCGGCTGGCAATAATGATCTCGATAACGAACTGGACTAGCAGGTGAGCGAAATGGTTGATATGACTAAAACTACCACCGAGAAAAAACTCACTCCGAGTGACATTCGTGGCGTGTTCCTTCGTTCTAACCTGTTTCAGGGTTCCTGGAACTTCGAACGTATGCAGGCGCTGGGTTTCTGTTTCTCCATGGTGCCGGCTATCCGCCGCTTGTACCCGGAAAACAACGACGCTCGTAAGCAGGCTATTAAGCGTCACCTGGAATTCTTTAATACCCATCCGTACGTAGCAGCCCCCGTATTGGGCGTTACGCTGGCGATGGAAGAGCAGCGTGCAAACGGCGCAGAGATTGACGATGGTGCCATCAACGGTATCAAAGTTGGTCTGATGGGACCGCTTGCAGGCGTGGGCGACCCGATCTTCTGGGGTACCGTACGTCCGGTATTCGCCGCACTTGGCGCAGGTATCGCGATGAGCGGCAGTCTGCTTGGACCACTGCTGTTCTTCATCCTGTTTAACCTGGTTCGTCTGGCAACCCGTTACTACGGTGTGGCATACGGCTACCGTAAAGGTATCGATATCGTTAAAGATATGGGCGGCGGCTTCCTGCAGAAACTGACTGAGGGGGCGTCAATCCTCGGCCTGTTTGTCATGGGGGCATTGGTTAACAAGTGGACGCACGTAAACATCCCGCTGGTGGTTTCCACCATCACCGGTCAGGATGGTCAGACTCGCGTCACCACTGTGCAGACTATCCTTGACCAGTTGATGCCGGGTCTGGTTCCTCTGCTGTTGACTTTCGCCTGTATGTGGCTGCTGCGTAAAAAAGTGAACCCGCTGTGGATCATCGTTGGCTTCTTCGTCATCGGTATCGCGGGCTACGCTGTCGGACTGCTCGGCCTGTAAGACTGTTGTACACCGCCGGGGGCTTGCCCCCGGTTTTTCTATTTAGAGGGTTGAGGATTCATGACTATCACGGACCTGGTGCTGGTTCTTTTTATCTTTTCGCTGCTGGCGTATGCCATTTACGATCAGTTCATCATGCCCCGCCGTAATGGCCCTACTCTGCTGTCTGTCGCCCTGCTTCCTCGTAGCAGAGTCGACAGCGTTATCTTCCTTGGCTTGATTGCTATTCTTATCTACAACAACATCACCAGCCACGGCGCGCAATTTACCACATGGTTATTATGTGCACTGGTATTGATGGGACTGTATCTGTTCTGGATCCGTACGCCAAAAATCATCTTCAAACAGAAAGGCTTTTTTTTCGCCAATGTCTGGATTGAATATAACCGGATTAAAGAGATGAATTTATCTGAAGACGGTGTCCTGGTGATGCAATTAGAACATCGAAGATTACTGATTCGCGTACGGAATATAGACGATCTCGAAAACATATATAAACTTTTAATTTCAAATCAGTAAGTTACAAATATAGCCTGAACTATGTTTTTTATATATCCATTCAAAAATAAACATAGCCAAGGCTATATCCCACTGCTCATAATGTTATTTATTTTAACGTTTTATTTATAAATAAATCTAAATGAAAATCGTTTTCAATTAGAGGACAGATATTATTTCTGCGTTTCTTGTTTTATATTCTCAAAATATGTTAAGGTTGCGCCCGTCGTTGGGGAGTAGCCGATTTCCAGACTCCGGAAATGTACGTGTCAACATACTCGTTGAAAAACGTGGCGCGTACGGACTGATCTTACAGGTTCAGTCAGGCGAGACCATAGGCACATCAACTGCAATGCATACCTGAATGGCGCTGTATTTACAGTGATTCCAGCCTGTATGCATGGTTACTGGGGGCAGTGATGTGTGTTATGGATACCCCGGTCAGGACGCTGTTATGAATCTCACCGCTACTGTTCTTCTTGCTTTCGGCATGTCGATGGATGCTTTCGCTGCATCAATTGGCAAAGGCGCCACCCTGCATAAACCCAAATTTTCTGAAGCACTGCGCACCGGCCTTATTTTCGGCGCCGTTGAAACGCTTACGCCGCTCATTGGCTGGGGCATGGGTATGCTCGCCAGCAAATTTGTACTGGAGTGGAACCATTGGATCGCCTTCATTCTGCTGATCTTTTTAGGCGGACGAATGATAATAGAAGGCTTTCGCGACGACGGGGATGAAGATGAAGAGCCACAGCGCCGCCATGGCTTCTGGCTGCTGGTCACCACCGCCATTGCAACCAGTCTCGACGCAATGGCCGTCGGGGTGGGTCTGGCTTTCCTGCAGGTCAACATTATTGCCACAGCGCTGGCCATCGGCTGCGCCACGTTGATTATGTCTACGCTCGGCATGATGATCGGTCGTTTCATTGGCCCGATGCTGGGCAAGCGAGCTGAAATTTTGGGCGGGGTGGTACTGATAGGTATTGGCGCCCAGATCCTCTGGGCACACTTCCACGGTTAATTCAGGCGCTGCCAGATATGAATACTAAAGTCTGTCTGGCAGTCAAACGTCGTTTTTCCGGCTAACGTTTCCCACACTTCCGGCTTTGCCCGCCAGGCGAACGGCGTCATTTGCAGTAACGCAACGGCCTCGCTACCTTTGAGCTGCATCTGATACCCCAGCGCAAGACTCTCTTGCAGAACAAAACCGTCCAGTTGCTCAGTGTGTGGCGCATGCAAACGCACCTCATCATAAATCAGCCCTTTCAGCTCCATTAAATGACGCGGACCCGGCGTGGCGGTAATAACCCAGCCACCCGGTTTGACCACGCGAGCCAGCTCCGGCGCTTTACAGGGCGCATAGATCCGGATGATGGCATCCATTGACTCGTCGGCAAACGGCAGACGATGGCTGGAGGCAACGCAAAAGGTCACCTGCGGATAACGTCGGGCTGCGGACTTAATCGCCACTTTAGAGACGTCAAGACCAAAGGTTGTACAGCCCGTCAGCGCATCGGCAAACGCATGGGTGTAATACCCTTCCCCACAGCCAATATCCAGGATCGCCGCATCTTCTGAACTCAACCTCTGGGTGAGCGCATCCACAATTGCATCGCGCAGCGGCTGATAGTGTCCGGCATCGAGAAATGCCCGGCGCGCCTGCATCATCTCCGCGCTATCACCCGGATCGCGCGAGCGTTTGTGCTGAACCGGCAGTAAGTTGACATACCCTTCTTTCGCCACGTCAAACTGGTGCCGCCCAGGGCAGACAAAACTGTTATTCGCTTGAGTAAGAGGCTGGTGGCAAAGAGGACAGGAAAACGACATGACAACTCCGGCAGGTGACTTAAGGGCGCAAGTGTAACGCGAATTGCGCCCAGGGAAAATAACTTACAGCGACGGCGAGGATACGTTGCTGCCGTGCATTACCAGCAGATGATCGGAGCCGGGAGGCATACCGTCAGGCTTTACGTTTTCCAGACGCAGGACATCGCCCATTATCTGGCTGAATACCGGCGCGGAGACTGCCCCCCCATAATAAGCACCGTTTTGCGGGTTATTTATAACCACAACCAGCGCGAACTTTGGGTCGCTTGCTGGCGCAACGCCCGCCGTATAGGCCACATATTTATCGACATATTTGCCGTCATCGCCAATTTTCTTTGCCGTTCCAGTCTTAACCGCGACGCGATAATCTCTGACCGCGGCCTTGGTTCCCCCGCCGCCGGGTAGCGCGACGCTTTCCATCATATGTTCAACCTGGTGAACCAGCGCCTCCGGCATCACTCGCGTACCGATTACCGGCGGATCGATACGTGTAATAGAAAGGGGTCGATAGATACCAAAACTGCCGATGGTGGCATAGACATGCGCCAGTTGGAGCGGCGTCACCATTAATCCATAGCCAAATGCGAAGGTTGCCCGGTCCAGATCGCTCCAGTAGCGGCGTTGAGGCATTAATCCGCGACTTTCCCCGGTTAAACCCAGTCCGGTTGGATCGCCAAAGCCAAAGCTTTTATAGGTATTCAGTAATTTCTGTACCGGCATCGCCAGCGAAAGGTGTGACACGCCGGTATCGCTCGATTTCTGCAAAATCCCGGTCAGCGATAGCTCCGGGTAAAATCCGACGTCGCGGATGCGATGGCCATCAACAATAAAAGGATGAGTATCAATCACGCTGTCAGGCTGTACTATCCCCTGCTGCAGAGCGGTCATAATCACCAGGGGTTTTACGGTTGAACCGGGTTCAAAGGTATCGCTAATTGCACGATTACGAAAATCATCCAGTACCGCGCCATCACGGTTATTGGGATTGAAATCGGGAAAGCTTGCCATGGAGAGTATTTCGCCGGTGGCAATGTTGACCAGCACTGCGGCCCCTGATTCCGCTTTATTCCATGTCACGGCATTGTCCAGCGCGTCTTCAGTAACCGTCTGCAAACGCTCATCAATGCTGAGCTGTAATTCATGCGCAGGCACCGGCATCACTTCCGTGATATTTTCGATGACATGGCCAAATTTGTCTTTCCGTACCAGGCGGGAGCCAGGTTTGCCCATCAACTGGCTATTGAAGCTTTTCTCCAGCCCTTCAATCCCCTGACCGTCAATGTTGGTGAAACCAATCAGATTGGCTGCAACATGTCCGGCGGGATAAAAGCGGCGGGACTCTTCACGCAGGTTGATTCCCGGCAGATCCAGTTTGTCGACCCATTCTGCCTGCTGAGGAGAGATCTGGCGCGCCAGATATATAAATCGCCCGGCGGGATTGCTGTTAACGCGTTCAGCCAGCGTGTTGAGAGAAATATGCAGCGTCTTCGCTAACGCCTGCCAACGTTCGTTATAGCCAACGCCACCCTTGCTGATAATCGTCTTCGGATCGGCCCAGACGGCGTTAACCGGAACGCTTACCGCCAGCGGTCGCCCTTCTCTGTCGGTTATCATTCCGCGTGGCGAAGCGATGGACACCTCGCGTAAGGAACGCATGTCTTCCTGTTTTACCAGATTCGTCGGCGTGACAATTTGCAACCACGCAACCCGTCCCAGCAGCAATCCAAGGCTCAATAATATTGCCACACAAAGCAGGGCAAAACGTACGGGAGTAAAATTGCGCGCATCGCCGTCGTTTTTCTTTTTCACCCGATCTCCAACAAGATAGTTTTTCAGGTGTCTGATTTAACGGGAAATGCCGCAAGAAAGCGGGGAAAACTATGCTACGAACATCACGCCTTTGCAACAAAGCGCTAATGGATGGGCATTCAGTAATATTTTGACGTAATTTGAATTAAAAAGCCCCGCATAAGCGAGGCTTTATATCTGAGATGGATGCGCAAAAGCGCTTCAAATCAGTGGTGTCGATCAGATAGCTGTTACGTTAACAGCAGCCGGACCTTTCTGGCCGTCCTGAATTTCGAACTCAACGTTCTGGCCTTCAGCCAGAGTTTTGAAGCCGTTACCCTGGATAGCGGAGAAGTGTACGAACACGTCTTTGCTGCCATCAGCCGGAGTAATGAAACCAAAACCTTTAGACTCGTTGAACCACTTAACTTGACCTTTAATCTTTGCCATTTGCAAAATTCCTTAGAGTATTTTCTTCGCCCGCGGGCATAACATAGATAAAACTGAGACATTACTGCTTGAGGCACTAATATAAGGTTCGGCAGAGAAGCGGTATTCAACGTCAACGTGTTTACTCAGGACTTCTTTACTGAAAATGCCACACATAAACAGAACTGTACCTCGTTTAACCCAAAACGTGTTATCACATACAACGTTAATAATGGCAAGCCATTTTTAAACGTGTCTCGATCGGTCGCACAAATCCCGTCGTCCATCAAACAGCAACTGCACAGTTATGCGCCAGGTCGAGTAGAATTATATTCTCGCCTCTCTCCCCTATCCCCGCCTGACTTGCGCCATAGCCGGGATATTTCTACCATAGCTCAATAGCTTCAGTTGTTCCAGGTTATCTGTTACGGGTTCTGCCAGATATCATTTTTTATGCTTAGTAATGCATAAAATGTCACAAGCGTAAAAATGAGATCCGCCTTCTGGTTTTGCACCAAAATAATGAAAGAATGATGACAAGGCACAAAAAAAGTAAGAGAAACGTTTCGCTGTTAATAAAACGATCGTTATCACAAAAATGACATAATCATATTTTTTACGTATGGAAGATTATATTTATATCAGACTGGGGATAAGATATTAATTAGTCGGAGCATCTGAAAATACTGAGAATAGATGACTGCCCGGCCGCCAATTACACGACGGGGACAGAAGAAAATAATCTGACGCGCTGACGACAGGATGAAGCAACTGAGAACAACAACAGCCGTTCCTCATCCTGCCATACCTTTTTTACCGCTCAGCTACCAGGCGGATGATGTCATCGTCTTCATCCTTAATGGGCAGTGCAGTAGGCTCTGCTGCTTTCTCGGGTTCGTTAGCTTCGCAAAGGCGACGTAACAAAGCGTTCTGTCTTTTTTGCTGATCTAACAATGCCTCAAGCAGCTCAATCTGCTCGTTAGTACGCGAACTTGCCCGATTGATAAAAAACCAAAGAACAAGCCCAACAATCAGAACCACCACCGATACCGCTAAAGACGCAAAACTCAACGCGCCAGAATTCAAAACTTCGTTCATTTTACCACCTCAATGTAGACAGTGTAGTTTACCACTGCCGCACAAGAAGGTAATCAACTGTTGCGAAAATGCGCTTACCAGGGAATAAATTTATTGAAGGCACAAATACCGCTGAAAAATTGTACGTCCTGATCGCACATGATGTTGAACACCTGCGCCCACATCAGTATGCATACCAGTACAACAACAATCAGCACTACCCAGCGAATTTTTTTCACTCCAGCTCCACTCTTCAACTCCACATCTTATGTCTATAAATTATCATGCGTTACCTAAACCCAGCGTTAACTGTATAGGCATTCAATCTTTTTAGGAATGATTGACTTGTTTCATACCGTGTACAGGCTAATCTAATAACAATGAGAAAAGATAAGAGGTTGTAATGCGTCTGATTATCCGCGCTATTGTGTTGTTAGCTCTGGTTTGGATCGGTTTATTATTGAGCGGCTATGGAATTTTGATTGGAAGTAAGGAGAATGCTGCCGGTCTGGGTCTGCAATGCCAATATCTGACTGCCCGTGGAACCAGCACGGCACAGTACGTCCACACCAGTAGCGGTATCATTGGCCTGTCGGATTGTCCCCTGTTAAGGAAAAGCACGGTCATTATCGATAACGGCTAATAATGCAACATTACATTCGATACGTTATATACGCCAGGTAACGTTATGACTGTTCATAAAAAACCCCAGGTACAAAATACCTGGGGTTTTTAACATTCGCGATTACGTCAGATTAGAACGGATAGTCGTTATAGCCCATTTGTTCTGAAATCTTGCGCGCTGCCGTATGCAGCATTGCCACATACTCGTGTAAACGCTCTTCTGAGAAACGCAGCGTTGGGAATGAAATACTCAACCCCGCAATAACCACGCCGAAACGGTCAAACACCGGTACGCCGATGCAGCGCAGGCCTTCTTCCTGTTCTTCGTTATCTTCGCCGTAACCCTGCTCACGTACTTTATCCAAGAGTACCAGTAATTCATCAGTATTCGTAATGGTACGATCGGTGCTGCGTTTGTACTCAATGCCATCCAGAATCTGCTTCACTTCATCGCGGTCACGCCATGCCAGCAGAACTTTACCGATAGCCGTACTGTACAGCGGATTACGACGACCAACGCGGGAATACATGCGCAGATTGTACATAGAGTCGATTTTGTGAATGTAGACGATGCTGTCTTCATCCAGCGCACCGAGGTGTACAGTCTCTTTGGTCAGGCGCGAAAGTTCGCGCATCTGAATGTCAGCGCTACGGATAAGATCGACGTTTTGCAACGCGCGCGCGCCCAGCTCGAATAATTTCAGGGTCAGTGAGTATTTCTCAGACTCCCCTTCCTGTGCCACATAACCCAGCGTTTTCATGGTCTGCAAAAAACGATAAACGGTGCTTTTCGACATCATGACGCGTTGCGACAACTCGGTAATACCAATTTCGCGCTCTTCACCCAGCGCCTGCAGAATGCCAAAAACTTTCAGCACGGAAGATACAGAATCGGGTTGCTTATCCAGATCTGCGATTGCCATTTATCACCCCTTTCGAGTGTTTTATAAAAATCAGAACCGGTTTTTATTATAATTTCACGTACCAACCCTCGCAATCGCTCTTTGCTCACTTAGTTACAAATCTGCGACCTAACACCTGAATATCAATGCTAAAATTATTACTCTCATCATAAATTCCACAAATATCGACTTTCTATGGAAAAAATTCAGGCCGATGGTCTGCCATTGCCCCAGCGATATGGCGCAATTTTAACCATTGTTATTGGCATTTCTATGGCAGTACTCGACGGTGCAATAGCGAACGTGGCCCTGCCAACTATCGCCGCCGATCTTCAGGCCTCACCTGCCAGCTCAATCTGGATTGTGAACGCCTATCAAATCGCGATCGTCGTTTCGCTCCTGTCCCTCTCTTTTTTAGGCGATATGTTCGGTTACCGGCGCATTTATAAGTGTGGCCTGGTCGTGTTCCTGCTTGCATCGCTATTTTGTGCCTTGTCAGATTCGTTGCACATGCTGACGCTGGCTCGCGTCGCCCAGGGTTTTGGCGGTGCGGCGCTAATGAGCGTGAATACGGCATTGATCCGACTTATTTATCCCCAGCGTCAGCTTGGGCGGGGGATGGGGATTAACTCTTTTATCGTCGCAGTCTCCTCGGCTGCGGGTCCGACCATTGCCGCAGCAATTCTTTCTATTGCCTCCTGGAAATGGCTGTTTCTGATTAACGTCCCGCTGGGAATAGTTGCCCTGTTGCTGGCGATGCGTTTTTTGCCAGCCAATGCGTCCCGCGGCACTAAACCACGCTTTGACCTGCCCAGTGCGGTAATGAATGCCTTAACGTTTGGCTTGTTAATTACGGCGCTCAGCGGCTTTGCACAAGGACAGTCGCTAAAACTGATTGGTGCCGAGCTTGTGGCGCTTATGGTGGTGGGTTTTTTCTTTATCCGACGCCAGCTCGCGCTGGAGGTGCCGTTACTGCCGGTTGACCTGTTACGCATTCCACTGTTTTCACTCTCGATTTGTACCTCGATATGTTCATTCTGCGCACAAATGCTGGCATTGGTTTCCCTGCCCTTCTTTATGCAAACGGTGCTCGGACGCAGCGAGGTCGAAACAGGCCTGCTGTTGACGCCATGGCCGCTGGCAACCATGGTGATGGCGCCGCTGGCGGGATATCTGATTGAACGCGTTCACGCCGGGCTGTTGGGTGCATTGGGCATGGCGTTGATGGCAAGTGGGTTGTTTTCGCTGGTGCTGCTGCCCGTTTCCCCCTCCGATTTTAATATCATCTGGCCGATGATTCTGTGCGGCGCAGGCTTTGGCTTGTTCCAGTCCCCAAATAATCACACCATCATCACCTCCGCGCCGCGTGAACGCAGCGGTGGGGCAAGCGGTATGCTGGGGACGGCGCGCTTGCTGGGTCAGAGTACCGGGGCCGCGCTGGTCGCGCTGATGCTAAACCAGTTTGGCGACAGTGGAACGCACGTCTCGCTGATAACCGCAGGCATTCTGGCCTCGCTGGCAGCAATTGTGAGTGGTTTACGCATTACGCAACCGCGAGTTCAGGCATAAAAAAACGGGAACCTCTCGGTTCCCGTTTTCACACAACCCAGTATCTGGATTACATGTTTTCGATGATTGCGTCGCCAAACTCACTACATTTCAGCAATTTAGCGCCGTCCATCAGACGTTCGAAATCGTAAGTTACGGTCTTGGCGTTGATCGCGCCTTCCATACCTTTAACAATCAGGTCAGCCGCTTCAACCCAACCCATGTGGCGCAGCATCATTTCAGCGGACAGAATAATGGAACCTGGGTTCACTTTATCCTGACCTGCATACTTCGGTGCAGTACCGTGGGTTGCTTCGAACAGCGCACATTCGTCACCGATGTTCGCGCCCGGCGCGATACCAATACCACCAACCTGTGCGGCCAGCGCATCGGAGATGTAGTCGCCGTTAAGGTTCATACAGGCAATCACATCATATTCAGCCGGACGCAGCAGGATCTGTTGCAGGAACGCATCGGCGATAACATCCTTAACCACGATCTCTTTGCCGGTTTTCGGGTTCTTGATTTTCACCCACGGACCGCCGTCGATCAGTTCACCACCGAATTCTTCACGCGCTAACTGGTAACCCCAGTCTTTGAACGCGCCTTCGGTGAATTTCATGATGTTACCTTTGTGTACCAGGGTAACAGAATCACGATCGTTAGCGATGGCGTATTCGATCGCCGCACGAACCAGACGTTTAGTCCCTTCTTCAGAACACGGTTTGATACCAATACCGCAATGCTCCGGGAAGCGGATTTTCTTCACGCCCATCTCTTCGCGCAGGAATTTAATCACTTTCTCGGCATCTGCAGAGTCCGCTTTCCATTCGATACCTGCGTAGATATCTTCGGAGTTTTCACGGAAGATGACCATGTCGGTCAGTTCAGGGTGCTTAACCGGGCTAGGCGTGCCCTGGTAATAACGCACCGGGCGCAGGCAGACATACAGGTCAAGTTCCTGACGCAGGGCAACGTTCAGAGAGCGAATACCGCCGCCAACTGGGGTGGTCAGTGGGCCTTTGATGGCAACACGATATTCACGAATCAGATCAAGGGTTTCAGCAGGCAGCCAGACGTCCTGGCCATAAACCTGAGTGGATTTCTCGCCGGTGTAGATTTCCATCCAGGAGATTTTACGCTCGCCTTTATAGGCTTTCTCGACAGCAGCATCGACAACTTTGATCATCGGTGGGGTTACATCAACGCCGATACCGTCGCCTTCAATGAACGGGATAATCGGATTTTCAGGAACGTTGAGTTTGCCGTTTTGCAGGGTGATCTTCTTACCTTCCGCCGGAACAACTACTTTGCTTTCCATTCACCTCTCCTTCGAGCGCTTCTGGTTCTGCTCGTCTGTCATCGCGCTGCATGTGCGTTTGCGTCCTGCTGCACGAATGCGTTAGAGCAATTTTTTGTTAATGTTTTGTAATGAGCATGTCAATACTACCCTAATGTTCGTCGCCATGAAAGACACTCGTTCTTAGGCTATAATGCGGCAATTGATATAATCTGAAAATACCATGCAAAAAACTTCTTTTAGAAATCACCGGGTTGAGCGATTCAGCTCACGACAAGTCACCAAACAGCGTAAAGAAAACCAGCCAAAACGCGTGGTTTTGTTCAATAAACCCTACGATGTTTTGCCACAATTTACTGACGAGGCGGGCAGAAGCACGTTAAAAGATTTTATTCCCGTGCCGGGAATCTATGCTGCGGGCCGACTCGACCGGGACAGCGAAGGACTTTTGGTGCTGACCAATGACGGCGCGCTGCAGGCGCGGTTAACGCAACCCGGCAAGCGCACGGGGAAAATCTATTACGTCCAGATCGAAGGCGAGCCGACAGCAGAAGCGCTGGATGCGCTGCGTACCGGGGTGACGCTCAATGATGGTCCCACGCTGCCCGCAGGTATTGAAATAGTAGAGGAACCCACCTGGCTGTGGCCGAGAAACCCGCCTATTCGGGAACGGAAAAATATCCCCACCAGTTGGCTGAAAGTTACTTTATATGAAGGCCGTAACCGCCAGGTTCGTCGTATGACAGCGCATGTTGGATTCCCGACGCTGCGCCTCATCCGCTATGCCATGGGAGATTACACGCTGGAAAATCTCGCCAACGGTCAATGGCGGGATGCAACTAACTGAATAAGGAACAGGTATGTTCAAACCGCACGTCACGGTCGCCTGCATTGTGCATGCAGAAGATAAGTTCTTAGTCGTTGAGGAAACAATCAATGGCAAAGCCCTGTGGAATCAACCTGCAGGACATCTGGAAGCGGATGAAACCCTGGTGCAAGCCGCCGCTCGCGAACTGTGGGAAGAAACGGGCATCAAAGCGCAGCCGCAACACTTCATCCGGATGCATCAATGGATTGCCCCGGACAAAACGCCCTTTTTACGTTTTCTGTTTTCTATCGAGCTTGCCAATATGTGCGCTACTGAACCTCATGACAGCGATATAGATTGCTGTCGCTGGGTCAGCGCAGAAGAGATTCTCTCAGCGCCAAATCTGCGTTCACCGTTGGTTGCGGAGAGTATTCGTTGCTATCAGAGCGGACAGCGCTACCCGCTGGCGATGATCGGCGAATTTAACTGGCCGTTTACAGAGGGTGTCAAGTAAGGGGCTGCGTGCTAGAATATGCCGCCTTGAAGTTCAATGTCGTGAGTATTCCTATGTCTGAAAGCCCAAAAAAAGTGATCGTCGGCATGTCCGGCGGTGTCGATTCCTCCGTTTCTGCCTGGCTGTTGCAACAACAGGGTTATCAGGTAGAAGGCCTGTTCATGAAGAACTGGGAAGAGGACGATGGCGAGGAATATTGCACAGCGGCCGCCGATCTTGCGGATGCGCAGGCTGTCTGTGACAAACTCGGCATTGAACTGCATACCGTCAACTTTGCTGCAGAATACTGGGACAACGTCTTTGAACTGTTCCTTGAAGAGTACAAAGCGGGCCGTACGCCAAACCCCGATATTCTGTGCAATAAAGAAATCAAGTTTAAAGCCTTCCTCGAGTTTGCCGCCGAAGATTTAGGTGCCGATTATATCGCCACCGGTCACTATGTGCGCCGCGCCGACGTCGACGGCAAAAGCCGCCTGCTGCGTGGACTTGATGGCAATAAAGACCAGAGCTATTTCCTCTACACGCTCGGTCATGAACAAATCGCGCAAAGCCTGTTCCCGGTCGGCGAACTGGAAAAACCGCAGGTGCGTAAAATTGCCGAAGATCTCGGTCTGATTACGGCCAAGAAAAAAGACTCAACCGGTATCTGCTTCATCGGCGAACGTAAGTTCCGCGAGTTTCTCGGTCGTTACCTGCCGGCTCAGCCAGGCAAAATCATCACCGTTGATGGCGAAGAGATTGGCCAGCATCAGGGCCTGATGTACCACACGCTGGGTCAGCGTAAAGGTCTGGGCATTGGCGGGACGAAAGAAGGCACGGAAGATCCGTGGTACGTGGTGGATAAAGACGTCGAGAACAACATTCTGGTTGTTGCTCAGGGTCATGAACACCCGCGTCTGATGTCCGTTGGCCTGGTGGCGCAACAGCTGCACTGGGTCGATCGCGAACCGTTCACCGGCACAATGCGCTGCACAGTGAAAACCCGCTATCGTCAGACCGACATTCCGTGCACCGTTAAGGCGCTGGATGCTGAGCGTATTGAAGTCATTTTCGACGAGCCAGTCGCGGCGGTAACGCCGGGTCAGTCGGCTGTCTTTTACAATGGTGAAGTGTGCCTCGGCGGCGGCATTATCGAACAACGATTGCCTCTGCCGGTATAATTACTTACACATCTAATACAAGGAAGCAGTGAACGTGGCAAAGAATTATTATGACATCACCCTCGCTCTGGCAGGCATTTGTCAGTCGGCACGCCTGGTGCAGGAACTGGCGCACCAGGGGCATTGTGATGCCGATGCATTGCACGTTTCACTGAACAGTGTCATCGACATGAATCCCAGCTCTACGCTGGGCGTGTTTGGCGGTAGCGAGGCCAACCTGCGTTTAGGTCTGGAAACGATGCTCGGCGTGCTCAACGCCAGCAGTCGTCAGGGGCTGAACGCGGAACTCACCCGCTACACGTTAAGCCTGATGGTGCTGGAGCGTAAGCTGTCAGCCGCTAAAGGCGCGATGGACACGCTGGGAGACCGCATCAACGGCTTGCAGCGCCAACTGGACCATTTTGATTTGCAGTCAGAAACGTTGATGAGTGCGATGGCAGGCATTTATGTTGACGTCATCAGCCCACTCGGCCCACGTATTCAGGTTACGGGCTCCCCGGCCATCCTTCAGAGCCCACAGGTTCAGGCTAAAGTACGCGCTTCCCTGCTGGCTGGCATTCGCGCTGCCGTGCTCTGGCATCAGGTTGGTGGAGGCCGTCTGCAACTCATGTTTTCTCGTAATCGCCTGACGACTCAGGCTAAACAAATTCTTGCTCATTTAACCCCGGAGTTGTGATCTATGGAATTATCCTCACTGACCGCCGTTTCCCCTGTCGATGGACGCTACGGCGATAAAGTCAGCGCGCTGCGCGGGATTTTCAGCGAATACGGTTTGCTGAAATTCCGTGTACAAGTTGAAGTACGCTGGCTGCAAAAACTGGCCGCGCACGCAGCGATCAAGGAAGTTCCTGCTTTTGCTGCCGACGCAATCGGTTTCCTTGATGCGATTGTCGCTAACTTCAATGAAGAAGATGCTGCGCGTATCAAAACCATTGAGCGCACGACCAACCATGACGTGAAGGCAGTTGAGTATTTCCTGAAAGAGAAAGTGGCGGATATCCCGGAACTGCACGCTGTTTCCGAGTTCATCCACTTCGCGTGTACCTCAGAAGACATCAACAACCTGTCTCACGCGCTGATGCTGAAAACCGCCCGTGACGAAGTTGTTCTGCCGTACTGGCGCAAGCTTATCGACGCGGTGAAAGATCTTTCCGTCCAGTATCGCGATATTCCTCTGCTCTCCCGTACCCACGGTCAGCCAGCCACCCCGTCTACGCTGGGCAAAGAAATGGCTAACGTGGCTTACCGTATGGAGCGTCAGTACCGCCAGCTCAATCAGGTCGAAATCCTCGGCAAAATCAACGGTGCAGTCGGTAACTATAACGCCCACATCGCCGCTTATCCGGAAGTGGACTGGCATCAGTTCAGCGAAGAATTTGTCACCTCGCTGGGCATCCAGTGGAACCCGTACACCACGCAGATTGAGCCGCACGACTACATTGCCGAGCTGTTTGATTGCATCGCCCGTTTCAACACTATCCTGATCGACTTCGACCGCGATGTCTGGGGTTACGTGGCGCTGAACCATTTCAAACAGAAAACCATCGCGGGTGAAATTGGCTCCTCCACCATGCCGCACAAGGTGAACCCAATCGATTTCGAAAACTCCGAGGGTAACCTGGGCCTGTCTAACGCGGTTCTGCAGCATCTGGCGAGCAAACTGCCGGTCTCCCGCTGGCAGCGCGATCTGACGGACTCTACCGTTCTGCGTAACCTGGGCGTGGGGATTGGCTATGCGCTGATCGCTTATCAGTCCACGCTGAAAGGTGTGAGCAAACTGGAAGTGAACCGCGATCATCTGCTGGATGAACTGGATCATAACTGGGAAGTGCTGGCAGAGCCGATCCAGACCGTGATGCGTCGCTATGGCATTGAAAAACCATACGAGAAGCTGAAGGAACTGACCCGCGGCAAACGCGTTGACGCCGAAGGTATGAAGCAGTTTATCGACGGTCTTGCGCTGCCTGAAGACGAGAAAACTCGCCTGAAAGCAATGACGCCGGCCAATTACATTGGTCGCGCCGTCACCATGGTTGATGAACTGAAGTAATCTGTTTTACGCCTGTCAGGCCTGCATCATATCGTAGGCCTGCCAGGCGTAGCGCCATTAGGGATTATTGGATCTTATGGCATTTCCGGCGGTGTAATGCCAAAGTGGTTCCACGCCCGCACCGTTGCCATACGTCCGCGCGGAGTTCGCTGCAGAAAACCTTGCTGAATCAGATACGGCTCCAGCACGTCCTCAATGGTTTCACGCTCTTCCCCAATCGCCGCCGCCAGGTTATCCAGTCCTACCGGTCCACCGAAGAACTTATCGATAACCGCCAGCAGCAGCTTACGGTCCATATAATCGAATCCTTCCGCATCCACATTGAGCATATCCAGTGCCTGAGCGGCAATATCTGCTGAAATTGTGCCGTCATGCTTCACTTCGGAGAAGTCGCGTACCCGGCGTAATAAACGGTTGGCGATACGCGGCGTACCACGGGCGCGGCGTGCCACTTCCAATGCGCCTTCATCGCTCATTTCCAGCCCCATAAAGCGGGCGCTGCGTCCAACAATGTGCTGCAGGTCTGCCACCTGATAGAATTCCAGGCGCTGTACAATACCGAAGCGGTCACGCAGCGGAGACGTTAACGAACCGGCGCGCGTCGTCGCCCCGATCAGGGTAAACGGCGGCAGATCGATCTTAATCGAACGTGCGGCTGGTCCTTCGCCAATCATGATATCCAGCTGATAATCTTCCATCGCCGGATACAGCACCTCTTCCACCACCGGCGACAGGCGATGGATTTCATCGATAAACAGCACATCGTGCGGTTCAAGGTTGGTGAGCATTGCCGCCAGATCGCCCGCTTTTTCCAGTACCGGACCGGAAGTGGTGCGCAGATTAACGCCCATTTCATTGGCAACAATATTGGCAAGCGTGGTTTTACCGAGACCTGGAGGACCGAAAATCAGCAGGTGATCGAGGGCTTCACCGCGCAGCTTCGCCGCCTGGATAAAAATCTCCATTTGCGAACGCACCTGAGGCTGGCCAATATACTCTTCCAGCAATTTGGGGCGGATCGCGCGATCCACCAGATCTTCAGGGGTCGTGCTGACAGCCGAAATCAGGCGATCTGCTTCAATCATCCTTTACCTCACAATGCCGCGCGAAGCGCTTCACGAATCAGAGTTTCACTGCTGGCATCAGGGCGAGCAATTTTGCTCACCATGCGGCTGGCTTCCTGTGGTTTATAGCCTAACGCCACCAGCGCAGCAACCGCTTCCTGCTCGGCGTCATCCGTTGCAGGACTGGCCGGAGAGGTCAGGACCAGATCCGCCGCAGGCGTGAAGAGATCGCCATGCAGGCCTTTAAAGCGGTCTTTCATTTCCACAATTAAGCGCTCTGCGGTTTTCTTACCTATACCCGGTAATTTCACCAGCGCGCCAAGTTCTTCGCGCTCAACGGCATTAACGAACTGCTGTGCAGACATACCGGAGAGGATCGCCAGCGCCAGCTTCGGCCCGACGCCATTGGTTTTGATTAACTCTTTAAACAGCGTGCGTTCTTGTTTGTTGTTAAAACCATATAGCAGTTGAGCGTCTTCACGCACCACAAAATGGGTGAAGATAATCGCTTCCTGCCCGGCTTCCGGCAACTCGTAGAAACAGGTCATCGGCATATGGACTTCATAGCCTACTCCGCCGGTTTCCAGAAGGACCAGCGGGGGTTGTTTTTCAAGAATGATGCCTCTGAGTCTGCCTATCACGTGACGCTCCTGCGTTAAGGGCTAAAAGGTAATGCGCTATCATAAAAAAAGGCTGGATAGATATCCAGCCTCATTTGTCACTAACGTAACCGACCTCGCGCCAGATTCAGCCGCGACTCGCTCATTTGCATGGCGTTCTGGCTGACGTGGCAATGGGTAATAGCAATCGCCAGCGCATCCGCGGCATCCGCCTGCGGATTTGCCGGGAGTTTTAGCAGCGTGCGCACCATATGCTGAACCTGGCTTTTTTCCGCGCTGCCGATACCTACCACGGTCTGTTTTACCTGGCGGGCCGCATATTCAAAGACCGGAAGATCCTGATTGGTAGCCGCAACGATTGCCACGCCGCGCGCCTGCCCCAGCTTTAGCGCCGAGTCAGCATTCTTCGCCATAAAGACCTGCTCAATGGCAAAATAGTCGGGCTGGAACTGGGTGATGATTTCCGTCACGCCCGCATAAATCAACTTCAGACGTGATGGAAGATCGTCGACTTTGGTGCGAATGCAGCCGCTACCGAGGTAGGTCAGCTGTCTGCCGACCTGACGGATTACGCCATAACCGGTGATGCGCGACCCCGGATCAATGCCGAGAATGATAGACATCACGCATCTCCTGTTAGTTTATGGCTTAACCACATCATTCGAGCGTTGCAGCAACCTCATCGGAGATTTCGCCGTTGTGGTAAACTTCCTGCACGTCGTCGCAGTCTTCCAGCATATCGATCAGACGCATCAGCTTCGGCGCCGTTTCTGCATCCATATCCGCTTTGGTGGAGGGGATCATAGACACTTCAGCCGCGTCCGCTTTCAGACCAGCCGCTTCCAGCGCATCACGCACTTTGCCCATCTCTTCCCACGCGGTGTAAACGTCAATCGCGCCGTCGTCGAAGGTCACAACGTCTTCAGCGCCCGCTTCCAGTGCCGCTTCCATAATGGCGTCTTCGTCGCCTTGTTCAAAAGAGATCACGCCTTTTTTGCTGAACAGGTAAGCTACGGAACCGTCGGTACCGAGGTTGCCGCCCGTTTTAGTGAATGCGTGACGCACTTCCGCAACGGTACGGTTACGGTTGTCAGACAGACACTCAATCATAACGGCTGTTCCGCCAGGACCGTAACCTTCATAGATGATGGTTTCCATGTTCGCATCATCGTCGCCACCAACACCACGCGCGATTGCACGGTTCAGGGTGTCACGGGTCATGTTATTTGCCAGCGCTTTATCAACCGCGGCGCGCAGACGTGGGTTAGCATCTGGATCGCCGCCGCCCAGTTTGGCTGCCGTCACCAGCTCACGAATGATTTTGGTGAAAATTTTACCGCGTTTAGCATCCTGCGCTGCTTTACGATGTCTGGTGTTGGCCCATTTACTATGACCTGCCATAAATAATCTCTCCAAAAAGCGCGCCTTCTCAGGCGACGTTAATTACAAACTCTTCAATCGCCTGCCGGTTACTCCACGACTTGGTTAACTGCGCGGCTTCGTGCGCATTAACCCAACGGTAGGTCAGATGTTCGGTGAACACGATCTCTCGTTCAGAGGGAAGTGCCAGGCAAAACCAGGATTCAGTATTACGCTCAATTCCCGGCGCATAGCGATGACGTAAATGGCTAAAAATCTCAAATTCCACCGTGCGCTGACAGTCAATTAAGGTCAGTTGCTCAGTCGCAACATCAATGGCGACCTCTTCCTTTACTTCGCGCATCGCGGCTTGCGACGCGGTTTCACCCTCTTCAAGGCTGCCGGTGACCGACTGCCAGAAATCAGGATCGTCGCGTCGCTGTAACATCAGCACTCTCCCGGTGTCCTTTGCATAAATCACGACTAACACCGAGACAGGCTGTTTGTATCTCATATCAGTTATTCTCGGCCTTCTTAACAACCTGAATGCTCAGTTCCGCCAGCGCAGCTTCGTTGGCAAAGCTTGGCGCTTCAGTCATCAGACACGCTGCAGCGGTGGTTTTCGGGAAGGCAATAACGTCACGAATGTTGTCAGTACCGGTCAGCAGCATCGTCAAGCGATCCAGACCAAACGCCAGGCCCGCATGCGGCGGTGTACCGTATTTTAGCGCATCCAGCAGGAAGCCGAACTTCTCGCGCTGTTCTTGCTCGTTAATGCCCAGAATGCCGAATACGGTCTGCTGCATATCACCGTTGTGAATACGCACGGAACCACCGCCCACTTCATAGCCGTTGATGACCATATCGTACGCGTTGGCAACCGCGTCTTCCGGCGCAGCTTTCAGCTCAGCGGCAGTCATGTCTTTTGGCGCGGTGAACGGGTGGTGCATCGCGGTCAGCCCGCCTTCACCATCGTCTTCAAACATCGGGAAGTCGATAACCCACAGCGGCGCCCATTTGGCTTCGTCGGTAATGTTCAGGTCTTTGCCCAGTTTCAGACGCAGCGCACCCATCGCGTCGGCCACCACTTTCTTGTTGTCGGCACCGAAGAAAATCATGTCGCCGTCTTGCGCACCGGTACGCTCCAGAATCGCGTCTACGATTTCTGCGTTCAGGAACTTAGCAACCGGGCTGGTGATGCCTTCCAGGCCTTTCGCACGCTCGGTGACTTTGATGTAAGCCAGACCTTTCGCGCCGTAAATCTTAATAAAGTTACCGTAATCGTCGATCTGCTTACGGCTTAAGCTCGCACCGCCCGGTACACGCAGGGCAGCTACGCGGCCTTTCGCATCATTCGCCGGACCAGAGAACACGGCGAACTCAACGCCTTTCACCAGATCGGCAACGTCAACCAGTTCCATCGGGTTACGCAGGTCTGGTTTATCGGAACCGTAACGACGCTCGGCTTCGGCAAAGGTCATGATCGGGAAATCACCCAGATCCACACCTTTAACTTCCAGCCACAGGTTACGCACCAGCGCTTCCATCACTTCACGCACCTGCGGCGCGGTCATGAAGGAAGTCTCAACGTCGATCTGAGTAAATTCAGGCTGACGGTCAGCACGTAAGTCTTCATCACGGAAGCATTTTACGATCTGATAGTAGCGGTCAAAACCGGACATCATCAGCAGCTGTTTAAACAGCTGAGGAGACTGCGGCAGCGCGTAGAACTTACCTTTATGAACACGAGAAGGAACCAGGTAATCGCGCGCGCCTTCCGGCGTAGCTTTGGTCAGCATCGGAGTTTCGATGTCGAGGAAGCCGTGATCGTCCATAAAACGACGCACCAGGCTGGTAATTTTGGCACGCGTTTTCAGGCGCTGCGCCATTTCAGGGCGACGCAGATCCAGGTAGCGATACTTCAGTCGCGCTTCTTCGGTGTTTACGTGGTTAGAGTCCAGCGGCAGCGAGTCTGAACGGTTGATGATGGTCAGATCGGAGGCCAGCACTTCAATTTCGCCAGTCGCCATATCGGCATTGACGTTTTTCGCGTCACGCGCACGCACGGTGCCCGTAACCTGGATACAGAACTCATTACGCAGTTCGGAGGCCAGCTTTAACGCATCCGCACGGTCCGGATCGAAAAATACCTGCACGATACCTTCGCGGTCGCGCATATCGATAAAGATCAGGCTACCAAGATCACGACGACGGTTGACCCAACCACACAGAGTCACCTGCTGCCCCTCGTGGGACAGACGTAGCTGTCCGCAATATTCTGTACGCATGAGATATCCCTTAACTTTGCCGCAGGCGGATTGTCACCTGTCTCGCAGGTGACGAAGTCGCAGCTTTAGCTGAATGTCACAACTGAATGAAAAAAGGCGGCTATTATACTGGAAATTCTGCCGCACGATAAGTCCGGTACTGACTGTACGCCTGTTTCCTGGACGGGCATTGCGTAATCTCACAAAAAATAACAAAAATTGTCGTCCCTTTCACACTGATTCGCGATTAAGGTGTAACGGAATTCTTTTTTTACTGGAGTGATCATGCTGGAACTGAACGCAAAAACAACCGCTCTTGTTGTTATTGATCTACAGGAAGGTATCCTGCCTTTCGCTGGCGGCCCACACTCGGCAAACGACGTGGTTGCCCGCGCCGCGCAGTTGGCGGAAAAATTCCGTGCCCACGGTTCCCCGGTGGTAATGGTGCGCGTCGGCTGGTCTGACGATTATGCCGAAGCGCTGAAACAGCCAGTTGATGCTCACGCTCCGGCCAAAGCGTTACCCGAAAACTGGTGGAATTACCCGAGCGCTCTGGGTAAATGCGCCAGCGACCTCGAAGTGACCAAACGCCAGTGGGGAGCTTTCTACGGCACCGATCTGGAATTACAACTGCGTCGTCGGGGCATCGAGACCATCGTCCTGTGCGGCATCTCCACAAATATTGGCGTGGAGTCGACGGCGCGAAATGCGTGGGAGCTGGGTTTTAATCTGATCGTTGCAGAAAACGCCTGTAGTGCCGCCAGCGCTGAGCAACATCAGGGCAGCATGACGCATATTTTCCCGCGTATCGCACGCGTACGCAGCGTGGATGAGATCCTGCAAGCGCTATGATTTATATCGGTTTACCCCAGTGGGCGCATCCCAAATGGGTGCGTCTGGGGATCACCAGCCTTGAAGAGTATGCCCGCCACTTTAACTGTGTGGAGGGCAATACCACGCTGTACGCGCTGCCAAAAGCCGACATTGTGGCCCGCTGGCATGCGCAGACTACCGATGTGTTTCGATTTTGTTTTAAGTTTCCGGCCACCATTTCGCATCAGGCCGCGCTGCGTAATTGCGATGACCTGGTACAAGAGTTTTTCACGCGCATGTCGCCACTTGAATCACGCATTGGACAATACTGGCTGCAATTACCCGCGACTTTTGGCCCGCTCGACCTGCCTGCCTTGTGGCAGTTTCTTGATGCGCTCCCCAAATCCTTTACCTACGGTGTGGAAGTTCGCCATCCGGACTTCTTTGCCAAAGGCGAAACAGAGCAACGATTCAATCGAGGCCTACATGAGCGCGGGGTAAATCGGGTGATTCTGGACAGTCGACCGGTACATGCCGCCATACCACATACTGAAGCGATACGTGACGCCCAGCGCAAGAAGCCAAAGGTTCCGGTGCATGCGGTGGTGACGGCAAACCATCCGATGGTACGCTTTATCGGCAGCGATAATATGGCACAAAACAGCGCGCTTTTTGCCGTCTGGCTGACCAAGCTGTCGCAATGGCAACAAACCACAACGCCGTATCTGTTTTTACATACCCCGGATATCGCGCAGGCCCCGGAGCTTGTCGATACGCTATGGGCAAATTTACGCAGCGCCCTGCCAGAGATCGGATCAGCTCCGTCTATTCCACAGCAATCTTCTCTTTTCTGAAAATGCCACCTATCATAGTCAATGCCATCAGCCATTTTAAAAGGGAGTTTGTATGGTAAGCGCGCTTTATGCCGTATTGGGTGCGTTATTGTTAATTAAGTTCTCCTTTGACGTCGTTCGCCTGCGCATGCAATACCGCGTTGCATATGGTGACGGAGGTTTTAGCGAACTACAAAGCGCTATCCGCATTCACGGTAATGCGGTGGAATATATTCCCGTCGCATTGGTGCTGCTGTTATTTATGGAAATGAACGGCGCTGAAACGTGGATGGTGCATATTTGCGGGCTGATTTTGATTGCCGGACGACTGATGCATTATTACGGATTCCATCACCGGCTTTTCCGCTGGCGCCGTTCAGGCATGAGCGCGACCTGGTGTTCGCTGTTGCTAATGGTGCTGGCGAATCTTTGGTATATGCCCTGGGAGTTGGTTTTCTCCCTGCATTAGCGCACAATACGCCACTTTATTTTTCCCGGATTTTTACGTTATGTCTCACCGCGACACGCTTTTTTCTGCGCCTATCGCCAGTCTGGGTGACTGGACCTTTGATGAACGGGTAGCTGAAGTCTTCCCGGATATGATCCAGCGATCCGTTCCTGGCTATTCCAATATCATTTCTATGATTGGGATGTTGGCCGAACGTTTCGTACAACCCAACACACAGGTCTACGATCTGGGCTGTTCTCTGGGCGCGGCGACGCTCTCGGTGCGTCGCAATATTCATCACGAGAATTGCAAAATTATTGCCGTTGATAACTCCCCAGCCATGGTTGAGCGCTGCCGCCGTCATATTGACGCCTATAAAGCGCCGACACCGGTTGACGTTATCGAAGGCGATATTCGCAACATTACTATCGAAAACGCCTCGATGGTGGTGCTGAATTTTACCCTGCAATTCCTTGAGCCACCTGAGCGCCAGGCATTGTTGGATAAGATTTATCAGGGGCTTAACCCCGGCGGCGCGCTGGTACTGTCTGAAAAATTCAGTTTCGAAGACGCTAACGTTGGCGAGCTGCTGTTCAACATGCACCACGATTTCAAACGAGCAAATGGCTATAGCGAGCTGGAAATCAGCCAAAAGCGCAGCATGCTGGAGAACGTGATGCTGACCGACTCGGTCGAAACGCACAAAGCGAGACTGCATCAGGCAGGCTTTGAACACAGCGAATTGTGGTTCCAGTGCTTTAACTTTGGTTCTCTGGTGGCACTGAAAGCCGAGGTTAGCGCATGATCGACTTTGGTAACTTTTATCAACTGATTGCCAAAAATCACCTTTCCCATTGGCTGGAAACGCTCCCGGCGCAAATCGCGACCTGGCAGCGCGATCAGCACGGCTTGTTTAAGCAGTGGTCAAATGCGGTCGAGTTTCTGCCCGAGCTGACGCCGCATCGCCTGGACTTACTGCATAGCGTTACCGCCGAAAGCGATGAGCCGCTCAGCGACGGTCAGCTCAAACGTATCGACACCCTGATGCGTAACCTGATGCCATGGCGTAAAGGGCCGTACTCGTTGTACGGCGTCAATATAGATACCGAGTGGCGCTCGGACTGGAAATGGGATCGCGTTCTGCCGCACTTGTCTGACCTCACCGGGCGCACCATTCTTGATGTCGGCTGCGGGAGTGGATATCACATGTGGCGCATGATTGGCGCGGGGGCGCATCTGGCGGTTGGCATCGATCCTACCCAACTGTTTCTGTGCCAGTTCGAGGCAGTGCGTAAACTGCTGGGCAATGACCAACGCGCTCACCTGCTGCCGCTGGGCATTGAGCAGCTTCCGGCGCTCAACGCCTTTGATACCGTATTCTCCATGGGAGTGCTTTATCACCGCCGTTCACCGCTGGAACACCTGTGGCAGTTGAAGGATCAGTTGGTGAAAGATGGCGAACTGGTACTGGAAACGCTGGTCGTCGAAGGTGATGAAAATACCGTACTGGTACCGGGCGATCGCTACGCGCAGATGCGTAACGTTTACTTTATTCCTTCTGCGCTGGCGTTAAAAAACTGGCTGGAAAAATGTGGGTTTGTTGATGTGCGCATCGCTGATGTCTGCGTCACCACCACCGAAGAGCAGCGCCGCACCGAGTGGATGATAACCGAATCACTGGCCGACTTCCTCGACCCGAACGATCACAGCAAAACGGTGGAAGGCTACCCGGCCCCATTACGCGCGGTATTGATTGCACGTAAGCCGTAATCATTTTTGCCTGATAGCACACTTTCTGCAAAATAGTTCAACTTGCAGCAAGGCAGACAACTCCGCTGCGGCTTGAAATATGCAGGATAAAAAAAGGCCCCTGTTGAAATTGCAGGGGCCTGGTACGAGCAAGCATCATATTGGGCGACATGATGCAACGGTAAAAATCAGCTGGCCTGGTGGTGTGCAATGATTGCTTTCATTTCCGCAACCGCCGCCCCGTCTACCGCATAGCGTGAATACTCATCCGCCTGTGCATCCGAAGACATCGACAACCCCGAATTGCGATAACGCATGGGGGAAGCCAGCCATACTCCGGCAGAACTGTGGACTTCCTGCACTCCAGCATCAAGGAACAGGGACAAATTCGAGGCGCGAACCCCCGCTCCGGCCATAATGATTGGAGCATCCCCCTGCGCAATAAGTTCCATTATTTTTGTTAAACCTTGCGCCGCATCTGATTTTTGCCCGGAAGTCAGCACTCTGGCGATGCCCAAATCAGCTAATTTTTTTAGCGCATTGAGTGGGTTAGCGCACATGTCAAAGGCCCGATGAAAAGTGACGTGCAGCGGTCCCGCCGCGATCATTATTTTCTCCATGCGCGGCATATCGACATCACCCTCTGCATCTAAAATGCCGGTTACCAACCCAGAGAACCCCAACTCTCTTACCATCGCAATATCATCCAGCATTGCAGCGAATTCACCGTCGGTGTAACAAAAGTCGCCCCCGCGCGGGCGAATAATGGGATTGACCGGAATCGAGATTTGCTGGCGAACCGAACGCAAGACGCCCAGGGACGGCGTTAAGCCCCCCTCTTTGGGCGCCGAGCAAAGCTCAATGCGATCCGCGCCGTTTTGCTGCGCCGTGCGTGCGCACTCCATGCTGTAACAGCAGATTTCCAGTAATGCCATACTCACTCCTGACGTTCGCTTGCCACAATGGCTTCAATCGACCACGGATGGAATTTTATCGTCACACTGCCATCGCTGACCGCCAGCGTTGGATTCGGTAAACGTTCGCGCTCGCCTTTTGGCGAACTGGTTTTTACAAATATGCCCGGCTGGCTCAGCCCGTGATCTGAAAGCAGCGCCAGCGCTCGTGCATTCAGCGTCTCCACCTCACCCGGCAGAACAATTTCAACATGCTCCCAGCCTTCATGCGGATAGCGCTTTTCGCCCGGCCACGGCAGTTCTACGATAGTAAATTGCCAGTGTTGCACACAAACTGGCTCATCGAGTTTGAACAAGCAAATCGGTCGGCCATTGATGATATTTTCTGACAGCAATTCGCCGCACTGTTCAAACCCACGACGCCAGCGCTCTGCGGTGGTATTTTGATGACAACGCAGAGAAATGTGATCGGCTTCAAGCGATGAGACATCCAGCCCAAGGCGAGTGGAAAGATCCGTTAACGCCTGAATGAAATGCGGTAAATCTGCGGAAATATCATGCAGTTCTGCAACTGTTTGCCAGTTCGCCATAATGAAAGCTCATATCCATATTCAAAGCCGCTAATTTACCCTGTTGCGCAGCCCCAACCAACTGCTGATTTTCTTAAGCGCAATATGAATAATTATACGTAATGACAATGTTTATATTTCAGGCTGCTGGCGATACTCGCAATGCTGACGGCAACGGGCATTTGCAGTATACTCCCGCCCTTAATTCTTAAACTGGTGCGGTGCATTTTAAGCCGCTTCATAAATGTAAGGTATTCCGGTGAATATTCAGGCTCTTCTCTCAGAAAAAGTCAGTCAGGCCATGATTGCTGCAGGCGCGCCTGCAGATTGCGAACCGCAGGTTCGTCAGTCAGCAAAAGTACAGTTCGGCGACTATCAGGCTAACGGCATGATGGCTGTCGCTAAAAAACTGGGTATGGCGCCGCGACAACTGGCTGAGCAGGTGCTGACTCATTTGGATCTCAACGGGATCGCCAGCAAAGTTGAAATTGCAGGCCCGGGCTTTATCAATATTTTTCTCGATCCGGCATTTCTGGCGCAGCACGTTCAGCAGGCGCTGGCTTCCGATCGTCTGGGCGTCACCCAACCGGCTAAACAAACCGTTGTGGTTGATTACTCCGCACCTAACGTAGCGAAAGAGATGCACGTTGGTCACCTGCGTTCCACCATCATCGGTGACGCTGCGGTGCGTACGCTGGAGTTCCTCGGTCACAATGTTATCCGCGCCAACCACGTCGGCGACTGGGGTACTCAGTTCGGTATGCTCATCGCATGGCTGGAAAAACAGCAGCAGGAAAATGCTGGCGAGATGGCGCTGGCTGACCTTGAAGGTTTCTACCGTGATGCGAAAAAACATTACGACGAAGATGAAGCCTTCGCGGAACGTGCCCGGAGTTATGTCGTGAAACTGCAAGGCGGCGACGAGTACTTCCGTGAGATGTGGCGCAAACTGGTCGACATCACCATGTCGCAAAACCAGTTAACCTACGATCGCCTGAACGTCACCCTGACCCGTGACGACGTCATGGGTGAAAGCCTGTACAACCCGATGCTGCCTGGCATCGTGGCCGATCTCAAAGCTAAAGGCCTGGCTGTTGAAAGCGAAGGCGCTACCGTCGTATTCCTTGATGAGTATAAGAACAAGGAAGGTGAACCGATGGGCGTAATCATTCAGAAGAAAGATGGCGGCTATCTCTACACCACGACCGACATCGCCTGCGCCAAGTACCGTTATGAAACGCTGCATGCCGACCGCGTACTTTATTACATCGACTCCCGTCAGCATCAGCACTTAATGCAGGCCTGGACCATCGTGCGTAAAGCCGGTTATGTGCCGGACTCTGTGCCGCTGGAACACCACATGTTCGGTATGATGCTGGGTAAAGACGGCAAGCCGTTCAAAACCCGTGCGGGTGGCACGGTTAAACTGGCCGATCTGCTGGATGAAGCGCTGGAACGCGCACGCCGTCTGGTAGCGGAGAAGAACCCGGACATGCCTGCCGACGAGCTGGAAAAACTGGCGAATGCGGTCGGTATCGGCGCGGTGAAATATGCCGATCTGTCCAAAAACCGTACCACCGACTACATCTTCGACTGGGACAATATGCTGGCGTTCGAAGGGAACACTGCGCCGTATATGCAGTACGCCTACACCCGCGTACTGTCCGTGTTCCGTAAAGCGGATATCGACGAAAGCGCGCTGGCAAATGCGCAGGTGATTATCAGTGAAGATCGCGAGGCTCAGCTGGCTGCGCGTCTGCTGCAGTTTGAAGAAACGTTGACCGTTGTTGCACGTGAAGGTACGCCGCACGTGATGTGTGCTTACCTGTACGACGTTGCCGGTCTGTTCTCCGGCTTCTACGAGCACTGCCCTATCCTCAGCGCTGAAAACGAAGAGATTCGTAACAGCCGCCTGAAACTGGCACAGTTGACGGCGAAAACCCTGAAGCTGGGTCTGGATACGCTGGGTATCGAAACCGTAGAACGTATGTAAATCAGCTCATCTATCAGGCCTGACTCCGAAATTCGGACTCAGGCCTTTTTTATTTCTGTAACAGGCCATCTGTAACAACTCACAAGGAATGACACATTTCCGTAGAGATATGGAACATTTTTTGCCTGTCATCCCGTTTAAGCCTCCGTATCATGAGGCGGCGAATTAATCGGGTACGGGTCAATGACATTCAGAGATTTTGAGGCGGAGGAAAAACTCTTCCAGCGGCGTGTATTGGTGGCCTTTGGCCTGGTGGTCATCTGCTTTGGCATCCTGATTTACAATCTCTACAACTTACAAATCTGTCAGCACCAGTATTACACCACCCGCTCGAATGCAAACGACATCAAAATGCTGCCCGTGGCCCCGACGCGCGGCATGATTTACGATCGCAACGGCATCCCGCTGGTGCGCAACGTAACCTGGTACGACATTTCCGTTACACCTTATAAAATCAGTGATATGAATGCCCTGATCAGGCAGCTCACGCCTATCATTGACCTCACTCCTGATGACATTGACCAGTTTCGCCATGCGCTGAAAGCCAGCAGCCGCTATCGCCCGGTCGTGCTAAAAAATGCGCTGACCGATGTGGAAATCGCCCGCTTCTCGGTTAACCAGTTTCATTTCAGCGGCGTCAATATCAATAGCTATGAAGACCGCCAGTACCCTTATGGCGCAGCGCTGGCACATGTCCTTGGCTATGTGTCAAAAATCAATGACAACGACCTGAAAGCGCTGGATCAAAAAGGCCTGACAGAGAACTACGCCGCCGATCACAACATCGGTAAGCAGGGTATCGAGCACTACTATGAAAATGAACTGCATGGGAAAACCGGTTATCAGGAGGTCGAAGTTGATAACCACGGACGCATCGTACGCCTGATCAAAGATGTGCCGCCCGTTGCCGGAAAAGATATCCATCTGACGCTGGACCTCCATTTACAGCAATATATTGAGAGTCTGTTGGTGGGCCAGCGGGCCGCCGTTTTGGTTGAGGATCCGCATGACGGTTCCGTGCTGGCAATGGTTTCGAACCCCAGCTATGACCCCAACCCGTTTGTCAAAGGTATCAGCTATCAGGACTATAACAAGCTGCTTCAGGATAAGGATCTGCCGTTAATCAACCGCGTCACGCAAGGGTTGTATCCTCCCGCCTCCACGGTCAAACCGTATATGGCGATGTCAGCATTACTGGACGGCGTGATCACGCCGCAGACCCGTTTCTTCGGCGCCCCCACCTGGACGCTCCCCGGCACGGAGCGACATTATCGTGACTGGAAAAAAACGGGCCACGGTATGCTGGATGTCACCAAAGCAATTGAAGAATCTGCCGACACGTTCTTTTATCAGGTGGCATATATGATGGGGATTGACCGTATTAACAGCATGCTCAGCCAGTTTGGCTATGGCAAGCCGACCGGCATCGATCTTGGTGAGGAGTATAACGGCCTGCTCCCGAGCCGCGAATGGAAGCAGAAAGTGCATAAAAAAGCCTGGTATCAGGGAGATACCATTTCGGTTGGCATCGGCCAGGGCTACTGGATTGCCACGCCGATCCAGATGGTAAAAGCCATGGTCGCGCTGATTAACAATGGCAAGGTTATCGCCCCTCACCTGCTACGTGATGAAGAGAGCGGAAAAGTCATCACGCCGTACCAGGCTCCCGAAGCACCGTCACAAATTGCCTCTGCTTCGTCCCCCTACTGGGGACTGGTGCGTCAAGCGATGTTCGGCATGGCGAATGAGCCAAACGGTACCGGTTATAAGTTCTTTCACACCGCGCCTTACGGCATTGCAGCGAAAAGTGGCACATCACAGGTCTTTAGCCTGAAAGAAAATCAGACCTACGATGCGAAAATGATCCCCGTACGTCTGCGCGACCACGTGTTCTATACCGCATTTGCGCCATATAAGAACCCAAAAGTCGCCATAGCGTTAATTCTGGAAAACGGCGGCAGCGATGGCGTCACCGCCGCACCAGTCATGCGTCAAATCATGGATCATCTGTTTGCTGCGCAGGACGACGACGCACAAGCGGGTCCGATAGCCGCAACGCCATCGGACACCGGTATCAAAAATACTTACGCAAGTATTCGGTAAGGCACAGCATCGCCATCGCCTGACCGTAAGGCATGGAGGTCCGGGGGATGTTGCGGTAGAAATCGAGATTGTGGCCCATCCCGGTACCAAACGAGGTATGCAGCAATTCACCTTCCGGCGAAATATGTTGCACAATGCCTCTGATCGCTTTTTCGGCTACAGCCGCATAGTCTTGTCCGACATAGCGTTTACGTACCGCTTTGAGGATCCCATAGGCAAATCCGGCGGTTGCCGAGGCTTCAAGATACGACTGCGGGTCGTCCAGCAAGGTGTGCCACAGTCCGCTTTCATCCTGGCACTTCGCCAGCGCCGCGATTTGCGCGTTCAAAACTTGCACCAGATAGCGGTGCACTGCATTGTTTTCCGGCAAATCAACTAATTCGAGGAAATCCGGGATGACTATAGTTAACCAGCTGTTGCCACGCGCCCAGCGAGCGTTGGCGAAGTTATGCTGTCCTTCATAGCTCCAGCCGTGGAACCACAGCCCCGTTTCTTTATCCATCAGGTTTTGCACGTGCAGCAGGAACTGATAGGTTGCCTCTTCAATATACTCGGGACGGTTGAGCAACTTGCCAATCTTCGCCAGCGGTAAGACCGTCATCATCAACGTGTCATCCCACATCTGCTGGTGATTTTCTTCCGCCAGCGTAATGTGCTGCATACCGCCGAATTGGGTACGCGGCATATCATGCATTGCCCACTCAGCCCAGCTGTCGAGCCACGGCAGATACGCGGGATTACGCGTCTCTTCATAGCGATATGCCAGCGTTAAAAACGGCGCCATGGTGTTAACGTTTTTAGTCGTTGCACCTTCCGCAAAGCGATCGGCAAACCAGTTGTCGATAATATCGCGCATCGTGGCATCGCCGGTTTGCTGATAATACTGATACATCCCGTACAAGCCGATGCCGTGCGTCCACTCCCATCCCGCCCAGCCTTTGGTATCAATAACGCGTCCGTCATCCAGACGTAGCAAGAACTCGCCGGTCTCGTCATGAATATTGACCAGGTTATGCGTCACCTTTTTGATCAACGCTTTTAATTCATCCCTGGCAATAAAATGTTCTGGCTGGCGCAACAATGGGCTGTGTTTAACCGGATAAACAATCATTTACTTAACCTCTGTCAATGTCGAATTCAATACAGCACCCTTTTCCAGTTTCGGTGCCGCTGGTTTATTACGATTCAGGTAACCAATATTGTTGTTACCCCAAAGTGATTCATAAGGCATGCCCGATAGCATCTCTACGGTCGCGCGTCCTTTAGCGGAAAGTCCTTCCAGCACGGGTTGCCCGGACTCACGCATTTTTGCTGTCTCTTCGCGCAGGGTGCTGTGCGTTTGCAGGTTCAGTTTGAAGCGCAAGGAAACCAGGAAACCCAGCGCCAGAACAATCAGCGTTCCGCAGCTCAGAATTAACAGGATGGTATGGCTGACCGCCGCGGGCTGTGCGCTCTGACCGGAGACAAAACCAGACAACTGCATCACAATCCCCACCAGCATCACCGCTCCCGCCTGCGACGCTTTACGCGTTAACGTCATAATGCCGGCGAAGATCCCTTCCCGACGCTGACCGGTGATCACTTCGTCAACGTCGGCAATATAGGTGTAGATATTCCAGGGAACGTAGTTGATACCACCGCGTCCCAAACCCGCAACGGCGGAAACCAATAGCAACAGAGAATAAACATCGCTTAATCCGGCGTAATACAGCCCCGCATAGGAGAGTGAACTGAGGCCAAACAGGACGACCACCATGCGATAAGACGGCGCAGGTCCGAAACGGATGCACAATGGGATCATGGCGATAACGGCAATAAACTGGAAGATAGCCATCGTACCCAGCAGGTTTGACGCCATCGATGCTTCCTGCATCAGCACAAACACCACATAGTAAGTAAAGACGGCGTTAAAGACGTCCTGGGCAATATAGCCGCCAAGATACATTCCTAAATGCTGGCGAAAGATACGGATGCGCAGTGTTGAACTCAGTTCCACAAATAAACGGTTCATACTCTGACTTAAGGTCAGGCTTTTCTTCTCTTCTTCGGCTCGCAGCGCCGCCTCAGTCCACTCTTCCCGTGGGCGTTCCCAGGTAAAGAACCAGACGAAGGTCAGCATCAGTGCACACAGCACAGAAAACACCAGGCTGGCGTAGAAAAAAGAGACGGGGTTGTCCTTGCCAAACAGCGTCAGCAGAACGCCAGGTAAGAATGAGGCCAGAATGGCAGACATTTGCGCCATCGAAATGCGCGCGCCGGAGAATTTGGTTTTCTGTTTAAAGTCATCGGTCATTTCGGGTACCAGCGTTTCGTATGGCACCAGAATCATGGTGTAGACCACGTCAAAAATCAGATAGGTGAGCAGGTAGTACCAGAACCCCATATCACCCACCCACATTAGTGAGTAGCTAAAGACACAGGGGATCCCCAACAAAATAAAAAACTTGCGTCGCCCAAAGCGTTTGCCGAGCCAGGTGGAGCCAAAGTTATCGGTTAAAAAACCCATTAATGGGCTAACAACAGCATCCAACACCCTGGCGGTAGCGAAGATAAAGGTTGCTTCGATTGGCGTCAGGCCACAGAACGTCGTGTAAAAATAGAGTAGCCAGGCCGCGGTTAACGCCGTGGTGCCTGCGCCTAAAAAATCCCCCGAACCGTAGGCGAAATAGTTAACCAACCCAATTTTACGTGTATTCATTGCCGTTACCCCTGCACATTATTGGGAGGCCCCGCAATCCTCGCTTTGACATTGGGCCTCCTTACACGGCCACAGTAAAAGCTAACAGCAAGTGAAACCTTTCTATTTTTGCCAGGGGTATTCGTGAAATGGCAACAGCACAAAGAGTCCGGCAACGTATGTCACCTATTTTATAAAACAGCGTTTCTATTTAATCAAAGAGGCGGACTAGAATTGCGAAGCAGCCAGCAGTTTCTGCTGCTGGCCGGAATGAAGGGAGGCGTTAACGATAGTTCACAATCACCTGATTGCTCAGAACCTGTAAGGCGGGGATCAGGCGACCGCCACCGGGTACTTCCCAGACAAAATGCATCGGTTCGATGGCGGGAACATTATTGAATCCGTTGGTGGTCCCGCTTTGCCCGTCCAGCTCAACACAGCGGGACTGAGAACATAAACGTACCCGTAAACCCGCAGGCGTTGGGCCATTGAGCTCATAGCGCCAGGCCACCAGCGTCATCAACCCCGAGACCGGCTGGCTGGGCGTCAGAGGTGCAGACGAGGCTGACTGGCCGCGGTGATTTAAAGTAATCCCCATACCGCTGGCCTGCCAGGCGCCTTCTCCGGCAGCCTGCGCTACCAGAGGAAAAAACAACAACCACAGTAATTTACGCATTACTTACCTCCAATAGTCGCCGTCATACGGATATGGCGGTTGTCAGACAGCTCCATGTTCGATAACACCACCAGTTGCGGAATGCTGCGACGTAAAAAGCGTGCCAGTAACGGACGCAACGCGTGGTTGACCAGCAAGACCGGCGGCGCACCCAACATTTCCTGACGGGACAGCGCTTCCTGAGTCTGGGCCAGCAGTCGGTCTGCAAGACCCGGCTCCAGACCGCCGCCGCCCTGCAGCGCCTGCAGAAGCAAACGTTCGAGCGGGGTATCAAGGCCGATAACCTGAACCTCTTCATTACCCGGGAACCACTGCTGAGTGATGGCGCGTCCCAACGCAACACGTACCACCGCGGTAAGCTCATGCGGATCGTTTTGCAGCGGTGCATGTTCAGCCAGCGTTTCGAGAATGGTGCGCATATCGCGAATCGGTACTTTCTCATCCAGTAAGTTCTGCAGCACTTTATGCAGCGTAGTGAGCGTCACGACGCCCGGAACCAGGTCTTCTGTCAGTTTTGGCATCTCCTGCGAAACGCGGTCCAGTAGCTGTTGCGCCTCCTGACGGCCAAACAGCTCAGCAGCGAACTGCCCAATCAGATGATTAAGGTGCGTTGCGACAACGGTACTGGCTTCAACAACCGTAAAGCCCTGAATCTGCGCCTGTTCCTTCAATGCGCTTTCAATCCAGATAGCGTCCAGACCGAAAGCCGGATCGACCGTTTTCTCGCCCGGCAGTGACCCGGCGGCAGTACCAGGGTTAATGGCCAGCCAGCGTCCCGGATAGGCGTCACCGCTGCCAATTTCCACCCCTTTCATCAAAATACGATAGCGGGCTGGCTGCAGATCCATATTGTCGCGGATATGTACCACCGGCGGCAGAAAGCCCATATCCTGGGCAAATTTCTTACGAATACTGCGAATTCGCCCCAGCAACTCGCCATCTTGCTGAAAGTCCACCATTGGGATCAGGCGGTAGCCTACCTCCATCCCCAGGGAATCCTCCAGCTGTACATCATTCCATGTTGCTTCCACCACGGAGTTGTTTTCCGGCATTTTCACCGGCTGCGGCTCATCCGGGGCTTTTTGCTCACGACCACGCATCCACCAGGCCAGACCCAGTAACGCGGCGGTAAACATCAAAAACACCAGGTTCGGCATGCCCGGAACCAGACCCAAAAGACCAAGCACCGCCGCACTAAGCAGCATGACACTAGGATTACTGAACAGTTGGGTCACCATCTGTTCGCCTACGTCCTGGTCGGTACTCACGCGGGTCACGATAACCCCCGCCGCGGTGGAGATTACCAGCGCAGGAATTTGCGCCACCAGCCCGTCACCGATGGTCAGCAGGGTATAACTTTCCGCTGCGCTACCCATGCTCATACCATGCTGCAACACCCCGACTAACAGACCGCCGACCACGTTGATCACCATGATCAAAATACCGGCGATGGCATCTCCACGTACGAATTTACTCGCACCGTCCATAGAGCCGTAGAAATCCGCTTCCTGCGTCACCTCCGAGCGTCGTTTTTTGGCTTCATCTTCGCCAATCAGACCCGCATTCAAATCCGCATCAATCGCCATCTGCTTGCCGGGCATACCATCCAGCACGAAGCGCGCGCCAACCTCGGCGATACGCCCGGCACCTTTGGTGATAACCATAAAGTTGATAATGACGAGAATAACGAAGACCACGATACCGATCGCAAAGTTACCGCCCACCAGGAAGTGACCAAAAGCTTCAACCACCTTTCCCGCCGCCGCCGCGCCGGTATGCCCTTCCATTAAAATGATACGCGTCGACGCAACGTTCAGGGCGAGGCGTAATAATGTGGTAAACAGCAAAATCGTCGGGAATGCGGCAAACTCCAGCGTACGCTGGGTGAACATCGCCACCAGCAGCACCATGATCGACAGCGCAATGTTAAACGTGAACAGCAAATCGAGGACGAAAGCCGGCAACGGCAACACCATCATCGACAGGATCAGCAGGATAAGGATCGGTCCGGCAAGGATTTGCAGTTGCGTGGATTTCAGGTTGCTGGGCAAACGCAACATCGCGACCAGATTAGCCATCAGTATTCTTCTCGTTCATGAAATCCAGTGCTTCAGGCACCGGAAGGTTTTCAGGTTGTGGTGGACGCTTGCCGCCGGCGAGACGCCAGCGTTTTAGCTGCCATACCCATGCCAGCACTTCGGCAACGGCGGCATATAATTGACCCGGTATTTGTTGACCAATCTCAGCATGACGGTATAGCGCACGCGCCAGCGGTGGCGCTTCTAACGTAGGGACTCGATGTTCAGCGCCAATCTCCCGAATGCGCAGCGCCACCAGCCCCGCGCCTTTGGCAACAACTTTCGGCGCGCTCATTTTGTTCTCGTCATACTTCAACGCCACCGAATAGTGCGTGGGGTTGGTAACAATCACGTCCGCTTTCGGCACATCCGCCATCATGCGACGCTGCGCGGCCGCGCGCTGCATTTGGCGTATTTTGCCCTTAACGTGCGGGTCGCCTTCGCTTTGCTTAAATTCGTCACGGATATCCTGACGCGACATGCGCAGCTTTTTCAGATGGCTGTAAATCTGGAAAAAAACGTCGAACCCCACCATCGGAATAACGCCAAGCACCACCAACAGCGCGCACATGCCAACTAAATCCAGGGCGTTGCCCATCGCCGTAATCGGCGATTCCGCCATCAAACGCATCATCGCCGGCCAGTTATGCCAGAGATAAAATCCGGCCACGCTCCCCACCAGCGTGGATTTCAGTATCGCTTTGAGCAGTTCCGCTCCGGTTTGCGCTGAAAACATGCGTTTAATGCCCGGCAACGGATTCAGCTTAGAGAACTTGGGCTGCAGAGATTTACCGCTGAAAATCAAGCCGCCAAGCATCACCGGGGAGATTAATGCCACCAGAACGACGCCGGTAATCAACGGTAACAGCGCAATCATCGCGTCTTTAATCAGCAGGATGATTTGGCTGAGGATCAGGTTAGGGTCATTGACCATACTGTGGTCAAAACGTAATCCGGCCGACAGCATACCGGCCAGTCTGCGGGCAAGCGACTCCCCGCCAATCCAGATAATGCACACGCCCACCAGCAAAATAAGCAGTGAGGTCAGTTCTTTGGATCGGGGGACCTGCCCTTCTTCCCGTGCTTTTTCAAGTCGGTGGGGTGTGGGGGCTTCTGTTTTGTCGTCGTCGCTTTCTTCTGCCACGGCATTACTCTCGTCGTCACGGTCACGAGTATTATCGCGACCGCAACCATTGCCAATGCGTCGAATAGCGAAACGAAAACAGAGGAATTCGAGCGTTCGTTTGCCACGACAGCGCGAACGCTGCCGTGACAATCACGCGGTTAGCGCTGCCAGATAACGCGATAATGGCCCGATCCCACCTGCGCGCCATAGCCGCCGTCTACTGGCGCGAAGTCGAGGCCATCGGTATCGAGCAGCGTTTGTGCGCCATCGAGGATCACCATTGAGTGAGTATTCGGCGGAATATCTACCTCAAGGGTGATGGACTGTAAGCCATCGCGCGCCGGTTCCTGCGTCCAGTGGACGGCAATATCACCATATACCGAGCCGTATCGCGCTTTCAGCCATGTCAGGCCACCGCCCGGAATAGGCCGCAGTACCGAAGATTTAAAGCCCGGCGCGTGTTCTTCGGTATTTATTCCCGCCGCCACGCGATACAGCCATTCACCGATCGCCCCATAGGCATAATGGTTGAAGGAGTTCATGTCCGGGCTCCACATTGTGCCATCCGGTTTCACGCCATCCCAGTGTTCCCAAATCGTCGTCGCCCCGGCCTTTACCTGATACAGCCAGCTTGGGAAGTCCTCTTTCATCAGTAATTGCCACGCCGCGTCGGCCTGCCCGTTTTCGCTCAATGCGTGACAGAAATAGGGGGTGCCGACAAACCCCGTCACCAGATGACCGTCATTTTCCGCCAGCAGTTCCAGCAGCGTTTGCACGGTGCGCTCGCGGTGCGCGTCCGGCACTAACTGGAAGTAAAGCGCCAGAATATGCGCCGTTTGCGTGCGCGCCGCCAGCCGCCCGGTGGCGGTAAAAAACTCATTGCGGAAGCTTTCGACAATCGCGGTATGCAGCGCCTGATAATGGGTGTGATCAACGTCATTTCCCAGTGCTTTGGCTGATTTCGCCAGCAGCAGCGTGGACAACGCATAGTAGGCCATGCAGGTCAGTTCATTCGGCGTTGCGCCAAAATAGCTGCCCTCTTTGGCATCCAGCGCAACCCAATCGCCAAACTGCAGTTTCCACGACCACTGGTTCTCAACAGCGTTGTCATGCATAAACTCCACCCAGGCTTTCATGCTGTCGTACTGGCGGGCCAGCGTCTGTTTATCGCCGTACATCAGGTACAGCGTCCACGGGTTAATCACCGCCGCATCGGCCCAGGCGGCGGCGGAATGGGTGCGCCCGTGGGATAAAAAGCGGTCGTTGTCGCATTTGCCGGTGAGGATATCGGGGATGACGTGCGGCACACCGCCCTCCGGCGTTTGGTCATGCTGAAGATCGGTCAGCCATTTGGCAAAAAAAGTGCGCGTCTGCATCAGATAACTGGCGGTGCGGCAGAAAATTTGCGCATCGCCCGTCCATCCCAGACGTTCATCGCGCTGCGGGCAGTCGGTTGGGATATCGACGAAATTGCCCTTAAGCCCCCACATGATGTTGTGATGCAGTTGGTTGAGATCCGCGTTTGAGGTTTCAATGTGACCCGTCGGCGTCATCGCGGAATGCAGCACGACCGCGACAAAATCATCCCGCGTCGGCGTGCCAGGCCAACGTTCAATCAGCACATAACGGAAACCCTGAAAGGTAAAATGCGGGTGATAACATTCTTCGCCATCGCCGCGTAAGGTGTAATCAATGCACTGTTTGGCGGTGCGCAGGTTCGCCAGATAAACATTGCCTTCGGCATCCAGCACTTCAAAATGGCGCAGCGCCACGCGCTCACCTGCCGCACCGCGCACCCGAAACTCCACCCAGCCGCTGAGGTTCTGGCCAAAATCAAGCACCGTCTCGCCTTTTGGCGTCGTGATGATTGAGCACGGCGCAAGCCGTTCTATTTCTTGTACCGGGCAGGCCGTTTGCGGTTGCAGCACCGACGTCTCTGCCGCAAGCGTCGTCACCGCACGCCAATGCCCGGCGCTAAACGCAGGCTCGCTCCAGCCGCGCTGCTCCCGACGTGCGTCATACACTTCGCCATCATAAATTTCAGCAAACAAAATGGCGTCATCGCTGCCCTGCCAGTGTGCATCCGTGGCGATTATCCGCTGGCTACCATCGCGGAGCGTCACCACCATATGGCAAATAAACCCCGTCTGCTGGCCGTAATAGTTGCGATAGCGGTTGAAGCTCATATCCCCTTTATACCAACCCGCCCCCACCATCGCGCCAATCACGTTTTCGCCTTCTCGCAGGTGCTCGGTCACATCCCAGGTTTGATACAACAGATGGTGGTGGTAGCTCGTCCAGCCGGGCGATAACTCATCACGCCCGACTTTTTCGCCGTTGATCCACAGTTGGTACAGCCCCAGCGCGCTGGAGTGTACCACCGCCGAAACAATGTCATCACTATCGGACAAACTGAACGCATGGCGCAACAACGTGCCTTTTGAGTTGTCTTTATCCTGCGGCGTTTCAGCCGAGATAAACACCCCTTGCCACGCTTGCGCTGGCAGGCCGGTAATAAACGTTGCCGCCGGGCTCCAGCCGCTCTCTTCACCGTGGTTGTCGGTAATATGCACCCGCACAAAATAGCGCGTCGAGTGCTGGCAGGCGACGTCGGGCAATTCGATATTACTGGAGCGGTCATCGTGCATTTCGCCGCTGTCAAACAGGCATTGGGCAAAATCTTCTTGCGCCGACAGCTGCAAACGCCAGCTACGCTGCTGTACATCGCGCAAGGTACTGGTGATTATCCAGCCGAAAACCGGTAGCGTTTCGCAGCCCGTCAGCGTGGTTTCATAGTTGAGCGTAATCTTTTCTACTGCCAACATAATTTTTCCCTCAGTGGCTCATATTCAGGCTTTGGCCCGCAAAGTATCGTGCGACGCCTGTCCGTTATCAGACGTCGCCACCATTTCTGTTTCTGCATTAAATTCATTACGTTGCTTGCCGTGGAAGCACAGCCAGCCGATAACCATGCCTATCGCCACAATCGCCGTCAGCAGGCAATAAAGAACCACCGGCCCCGCGCTCAACAGCACAGGAGTGACGAACGCCAACAAGCCGCAGGTCAGACGGGCGACACCGACAATCACCCCTTGCGCGGTGGCGCGTAGCATGGTGGGGAATGACTCTTGCGCCCACACTTTCATGATGCCTTCGAAGGCAAATCCTGTGCCGATATTGGTAAACAGCAGGCAGCAGAACCAGGAGAGTGGCGAGAAATTAAACAGTACCGGCACAAAATAACCACCGGACATCATCACCGCGCCAAAAATAAAGAATGGAACCCGTTTTGAGGTATCAACGACGCGCATAAACATCAACCCAGACGCCACGCTCACTGGCAGAATCAACAGCCCCCACAGCGAGTGCGTGCTGACCGAAATGCCCACCACATTTACCGCCACATAAGCCCCAAACTGCCCGCCGGTATTGGCCGCCAGATTGGTGAAGGTATAAAAGATACACAGCGAGATAAACGGCCACAGGTATTTGCCTTCGAGCAGATCGCGCCAGCCGGTTTTCTGCGCCCGCACGGTGGCGATGCCACGACGCAGTTCATCCTTTGCCGCCAACCACAGCGGCGACTCAGGGATAGACCAACGCAGGATCATCAGCACAACCGCCACCAGCCCAACGTGCATATACATGATTTGCGCGCCAATCACCCCCCAGTCGCCGACGATAGCGGAGATCCCCATCGTGGCGCCAATTCCCACCAGCCAGAGTAAATTGGACAAGCCGATAATCTTGCCGCGGTTTTCATCGTTCGCCGCTTCGGAGATAGTCGCCAGAGAGACGGGTAAATCAGCCCCTGTCGCCAGCCCCACCAAGAGTGTGCCCAGCACCAGGAACGGGAAGTTCAAACCAAAGGCCAGCGCCAGCGTGCCGATAAAAATCATCGCCATCGTAATAATAAAAACATTACGACGACCAATACGGTCTCCAAGACGACCGCCACCAAAAGCCCCAGCGGCAATACTCAGCGTTAATAATCCAGATAAAATGCCAATTTGTAGTGCAGTAATACCCATTGTTTTTTGATAAATGACTAAGGCTGTACCACTGGAAACAATAGCCGCCGAATCAATATATGATGCCATTCCAGACACCACCCCAATATACCAGGGGTTAGGTGTTTTATTTTTTGACATAACGATTCCCTTAAATTTACAGACAGTATGGCGAGAAATAAGCGTATGGCCTACCCCCGTCACGATGGATGGTAGTAATAATTTTTTATTGTTATTAACCTAACAATTAAATCGCTATTAAAACTCGTGAATGAAGTTCACGTTCATGGCTTGGAGGATAATGAAAATACCGTCGGTACGATTCAGTCAACCTGATCGCATTCATAAAACCACAACGTGCCGCAATTTCACTGATGGTTTTATCCGTAGTGCGCAGTAATTCTTGAGCTTTTAATACACGATACAACATCTGGAATTTAACCGGAGTATAACCGGTCACTCGCTTAATTAAGCGATACATCGTGCGCCTGGCGACACCGTTATCATCACTCAACACATTCCAGTCCAAATGACGCAAGCTACTGGTCTTGAGCATACGGATCAGGTTGGCTCGCCCTCGCTCATCAGGGCTAAGCGCCTCAGTTTGGCGGTCGCACTGGCAAAGCGTGTTGATGATGTTCAGCAAAGCGACTTCACACAATGAAAAATAGAGCACGTCATAGTTACTCTCGTTACGTGAGATTATCTCCTGGCTCAATACCTCAATACGCGCCAGCGCTCCCTGAGTTAACGCCAGCGCGGTAGGCTGTAGAAGTTTTTCTTTTATACAATCGAGCAAATTATCAATGTGCTGTAAAAAATGAAAACTGCGCGGGCGACGAATCAATATATTAATAACCGACAGATTATTAGTTGAAACATAACTATGGGTATCGTTAGCGGTCACTAAAAAAAAGTCACCCTGACAGATAAAACGAACCAAGTCATTAATAATATGAAACCCGCTACCGCTACGGACAATCACCAATTCATCAAAATCATGCCCGTGCACACCTTCCATTAATTGGTTATTCATCGAAAAAAGACAAAACGCATGTTGCTCTGAATGAAAAAAATCATTCTCACGTAAAATTCGCATATCTCCCCCGCCGCTATTCGAGTAAAAACACTCGGGATATCGATAAATAACCTACTGACGTAATATATTGCCTTGCACCGATAACCATTTAACTGCAATTATTATGACAAGTCTATATATCGCACTGTCACTCAGGCGTAACCTGCTGTGACCTCAGCATCATTTCGGCAAATAACCGCCAAGTTATGGCATAAAAAAGAGGATATACGCCGTGCAGATGAACCCACTTCATCCAGGCATTCAACCGGTTCTCGTAGGCTATTAGTGAAGGGAATATATATAGGTGAATCATTCTACGCGAACTGTTTACGCACCATAGGATTTACATTTATTATTTTATAATAAACGCACACCCCACACCATATTAAAAACAAATTAATAAACATTAACACATAAATATCACCAAACAATTAAAAATAGATCTTATGCGCTATTGATAAAAAAAGAAATCAAATTATAATCCGCAAAAATCAGCAAGGCTTATATCTAATAGCAGGGATTGATACACCGGTTACGCTATTCACTAAAAGATTATCAATCTCTTAAGTAGAATTACAGTGAATGGATTAATAATATTATTAACAGATGGAGTTTGTTAACATGAAGTTACGTTATAAATTAATATCCGCAGTCATTCTCACGATGGCGACCACCAGTAGTGCATTCGCTGATGAAGCCAATGCCGGAAAGATTCATTTCACCGGTGAACTGATAGAGCCAAGTTGTGTCATTGAGGGCGATACAGATACCGATAGCACCGTTCCTTTAGGGACTTATCCAACGTCGTTGTTTAACGAAGGCAACGTAGGTACCGAGTCGCCGTTGAAACCGTTTACTATTGTGCTGAAAAACTGCCCGGTTGCCACCACAGGTCTGCCACAAGTGCAACTCACCTTTCAAGGCACCCACGCGTTAACAGGCAGCTCCAGCTTACTGGATGTCAGCGCGATTACCGCCGCGGCTGAAAACCCTGGCGGCAGTAACCCAGTTGCCACCGGTGTGGGTATTGCCGTTTCACCTGCGGGTGCAGATACGACATTGTTAACGATGGACGCCACCGAAGGCCAGGTCTATATCGACCTGCCCGATACAGCGGGTGATGCCATTATTGCTGAGTTTAATGCCCGCTATAAATCCTTCGCAGCGGTCACTACCGCGGGTGCGGCAGACGCTGATATGACCGTGAATATTGTCTATCGTTAATCACACCGCAATACAGACCGTTGTTTAATATTAAACAGAGCCAGTCGCCATTGGCTCTGTTTAACGGGTTCTTTCGCTATTTCGCAGGGATTTGCGATGCGTAAAATAATTTCATCTGCTTTTTTGCTGCTGCCTCTTATCATTAGCACCGTGGCTCCCTGCGATGCAGCAGGTATTCGTATTGGTCGCACCCGTGTCGTTTACGATGCCAATAAAAAAGAGGTCGCATTATCGCTCGCTAACGAGGATAACGAATTACCGTGGCTGGTTCAGTCATGGACCGACACCGGCGACGGGAAAACCCGTGGCCCCTTTATTATTACCCCGCCGCTGTTTCGCCTTGACCCGCAAAAAGAGCAAAACCTGCGTATCGCCTGGTCAGGCGCAGCCGTCGCCCAGGACAAAGAGTCACTATTTTACATTAACGTCCGTACGATACCCGCCGTCGCCAAAGAAGATGGCAGTATCGACAAAAACGTCCTCCGGCTGATTTATAAAACCCGACTCAAACTGTTCTTTCGCCCCAAAGGTCTGGCAGGTTCGCCGGGCGAAAACTGCAAAAACCTGCGTTTTAGCCGTAACGGCAACGTCCTGCGCGTGGTCAACGAGGGAGCTTTCCACAGCATCTTCGACTCTGTGAAGCTGGGTGGCACACTGCTTAAAAAAGCCGACATGGTGACACCAAAAAGCAGCGCGGAGATCCCGCTACCGGCCAATGCCAACGGGCAATCGGTCACCTGGCGCTGTATTAGCGATTACGGCAACGCGACCCCTCCCTTTACTACCTCGCTGTCAAAGGGATAATTCGAATGGTAAAAACGTTGACACAGCCCCAGCCACACTGGCGGCTCAACCCGCTATTACAAGCGCTAGGTGCGGTTCTGCTTTTGTTCTCAACTCAGCCGTACGCCCGCGAATACTACTTTCCACCCACCGGGCTGGAAGGCGATGCGGCGCTGCACGAGGATGTTGATCTATCATTGTTTTCCAACAATAAAGCGCAGCTCCCCGGGACTTACTCATCAACGATTGTGATTAACAAGCAGCGTTCAAAACAGCAGGATATCAACTACCTCAACGACGCCAGCGGCGAATTACAGCCGCAGATTACCCCCGCGATGCTGCGCGACTGGGGCGTACGCGTGGAGGCCTTTAGCGAACTGGCCGCACTGCCCACTGATAAACCACTGCCCAAAGCACTGGGGGAGTACATTACGGCAGCCACGGCGATCTTCGATTTTAACGCCATGATGCTGCGTATCAGTATGCCGCAGGCGGCGCTGGATGAACACAGCCGCGGCTCGGTAGATCCTTCGCGCTGGGACAACGGCGTGCCGGTTCTGTTTGCCAACTATGCATTTTCTGGCTCGCAAAATGACAGCGGCAATGGCGGCACTGACAAAAACCAATACCTGAACCTACAAAGTGGGCTAAATCTCGGCGGCTGGCGGTTGCGTAATTATGCCACCTGGGACAAAAACGACGATGAGCAGTCCTGGCAGTCGCTGCAAACTTATATTCAGCATGACGTACAATTTCTCAAGTCTCAGTTCACCGCTGGTGAAAACAGCACCCGTGGTGAGGTGTTCGACAGCGTGCAATATCAGGGCGTTAACCTCGCTTCCGACGAGAATATGCTGCCCTTTAGCCAGCGAGGCTTCGCGCCAACCATTCGCGGTATTGCCAACAGCAATGCTGAAGTCTCCGTGCGGCAAAATGGCTACCTGATTTATCAGGCTAACGTCGCGCCAGGGGCGTTTGAAATTAACGATATCTCGTCCACCTCTAACAGCGGTGACATGGAAGTAACGATTAAAGAAGCCGATGGCAGCGAGCGCCACTTTACCCAACCCTACTCCAGCGTGGCGGTCATGCTACGCCCTGGTCGGGTAAAATATGAAGTCACTGCCGCCCGTTATCGTGCCAATAACAACAGCGGCGACAAAGAGCCGATGTTTGTGCAGGGCAGCGCCATTTATGGTCTGAACAATATTTTCACGTTGTTTGGTGGGCTAACGGCTGCGGAGGATTATCAGGCTGGCGTTGGCGGCGTCGGCATCGCGCTGGGCACTATTGGATCTGTTTCCGCAGATGTCACCTGGGCAAAAACCACGCTGGATAACGGTGAACAGCACGATGGGCAGTCTTACCGCTTGCTGTACAGCAAAAATATTGAAACTACCGACACCAACATCACACTGGCCAGTTATCGTTATTCCACCAGCGGCTATTACAGCTTTGCTGATGCCAATCAGAGAATAGATGATAATGGCGATGATGACTGGCGCTATCAGTACAATAAACGTAACCGCATTCAGGCCAGCATCAGCCAAAGCATTTTCTCCAGCAGCCTGTATCTTAACGGCTACCAACAGGATTACTGGGGAACCTCACGCAAAGAACGTAATTTATCCGCAGGCTTTAGCACCACCGTCAACGGCATCAGCTACCATCTGGCCTATACCTACAGCAAAAATGACGATAGCGACAGCGATCGAATCGTCTCCTTCAGCCTTAGTGTGCCGCTGAGCCGCTGGCTGCCGAATAGCTGGGCGAGCTATAACATCAGCAACAGCCAACGCGGCGATACCAACCAGAATGTTGGGCTGGGTGGCACATTACTTGACGACCAGCGCTTGAGTTATTCACTACAGCAGAGCCACACCAACCATGACGGCACGGATAACAGCAGCATTTACAGCACCTACCGCTCGCAGTACGCCAACTTAAGCGGCGGCTATTATTATGCGTCTGACGATTCCCGACAGATCAGCTACAGCGTCAGCGGCGCCGTAGTGGCGCATCCTCACGGCGTCACCCTGGCACAGCCGTTAAGTAGCGAATTTGCCATCGTCGATACCGATGAGGCTTCCGGCTTGCGCTTTCAGAATCAGCGTGGCGTGCAGAGCGATAGCTTTGGCAACGCGATCATTCCATCCCTTTCCGCCTATCAGGAAAATCGCATTGTGCTGGACACCACCACATTGCCGGATGATGTCGATACCAATGCCACCGTCGTCACCGTGGTTCCCACCCGCAACGCAGCCGTCACCGCCCATTTCAGCACCTGGGTTGGTTATCGTGTACTGGTCACCTTGCGGCGTGAAAGCGGCAGTCCCGTCCCCTTTGGCGCGTTTGCTAGTGTCGATGGGCAAACACAAACCGGTATTGTCGATGAAAACGGCGTGCTCTACCTGGCAGGTATCACCGATGGCATGACCATTACGGTGAAATGGGGCGATGGGCCAGAACAGCAGTGCCGTGCAACGCTGGCTCTGGCAACCGATTCTGATAGTAACAACCCAACGGGAATACGTAACACGCGCGCACAGTGTCTTCAGGAGAAAAAACATGCTCAGCCTTAACCAAAAGCGCGGGCTCGCCGGTCTGATACTCTTCAGCGCCGCAGGATCTTGCGCAGCTACGCCACTACAAAGCTGCTTTAGCTCGCCGGGCATCTATACGACCCATATCGAACAAGACGTCGTGGCGGCCAACAATCTTTCCGGAATGACACACAATGCGGGACACATTGTCTCTGCGGGTGGGCCTATCACCGCCAACTGTCGCTGCCCATCAAACATGCCAATCGACAGCGGGGCCACTGTTTATTCCATATCTTTTGCTGGTAGTCCATTACCGTCAGGGACTTCAAGAGAGGGCGTTGGTTTCCTCACCGAAAAGCTGGATGTTAAGCTGGCAGGATATCCTGATGCCATCAATCACCAGGATGGTAATAACATGGTCAATATCGACATTACCGATTACACCCCCAACCGGACCATGAAGAAATATGCCGACGCCAACACAAAATCCACGGAATCACAGCAATCCGTATGCAGTGATGAAACCCGGCCTGTCGGCGCCAGCACGGTAAAACGCCAGTTTCAGTGGAATGTCATTGCCGCCACTTTCTATCTTAAAAAACCGGTGTTTGGTGAAGAGATTTTCCAGCCACAAACCGTCGTGGAAAACTATGCTTGCCTGTACTACGGTTCCAGCAACAATCCTAACGGCTGTACCGTACCTGAGAAGGTGTCCGAGATTCGCCTCGGCGGCGTTCTCCGCGCCCCGCTCAGTTGCACCATTAACGCGGGGAGTCAGATTGAGGTTGAGTTTCCGGTTCTTACTACCAGCGCATTTACCACGCCAGGCGTTCCGCCTGCTAATGGCATTAAATCGGTCGATATCTCTTACCATTGTGACAATCCCGCCACAGATAATCAGGACAAAATCAAAATGACCCTAACCGCCGACCACGGGAATAGCGGCAGCGACGGCTACATTGCCAAAATGTTAGGCCGCGACGATATCGGCGTCAGGATGTATGACGACAACGATACAGCCGTCAAGCTCGATGGCTCGTTTGACTTCCCGATAACCCTGGATGAACAGGGCAACGGCGTAATTAAAATGACCGCCGCCCCAGTGAGCACCACCGAGAGGAAACCGGTAGCCGGTAAATATGAAGGCAACGTCACCGTAAAAATGGATATTAAGTAAAGAGAACGATAGGTATCTGTAGGCCGGATAACGCGCAAGCCGTTATCGGTTAGAATGCCCGGCGGCGAGCGCCTGCCGGGCCAGCAAATAAAAACGCTACGGATCAGAACCCGAGGCTATCCAGCAGGTCGTCAACCTGATCCTGACTTGCCACCACGCCGGCTTTTGAGGTGTCAACCTGCGGGCCGTTAAGCAAGCTTTCGTTTTCACGTTTTGGACGAGCGCCCTGCTCTGGAATGTTTTCCAGCAGAACCATCAACAGCTGACGTTCAATCTCCTGGATAACATCCATCATGCGCTTGATGACCTGACCGGTGAGGTCCTGGAAATCCTGCGCCATCATGATGTCCAGCAGTTGAGCGTTAGTAAAGCTGGTATGCCCTGGCACATCACCCAGGAACTGGCGGGTATCGGTGACCAGTTCACGAGCATCAGACAGCTCGATCGGATTTTCGAACCATTCATCCCAGCGTTTGGTCAGGTCTTTGGCCCCTTTTTCCATCGCGTCCTGGTGCGGCTGCGAAGCTTCCACGCTGTTCAGCGCGCGCTCGGCCGCCTGTGCGGTCATCTGCACAACGTAATCAAGACGATCGCGGGCATCGGGAATCGCTTCTGCCGCTTCGGCAATGGCCTGATCCAGCCCCAGTTCACGCAGGCTGTCGCGCAGCATTCGGGTCAAACTGCCGATGCGCGCGATGATGTCCCCAGCTGAATGTTCGTCAGCAGGTTTAATTTGTGGTTGCATCATCATTATCACACCCTCACATGCCCAGTTTCTCAAAGATTTTATTGAGTTTCTCTTCTAGCGTCGCCGCCGTGAACGGTTTCACGACATAACCACTGGCGCCAGCCTGTGCCGCCGCAATGATATTCTCTTTCTTCGCTTCCGCCGTAACCATCAGCACCGGCAGGGCCGACATTCCGCCATCAGCGCGAATGGTTTTCAGCAGTTCCAGGCCATCCATGTTCGGCATATTCCAGTCGGAAATGACAAAACCAAATCCCCCAGCCTGCAGCTTATTCAGCGCGTCCACGCCGTCTTCGGCCTCTTCAACATTGTTGAAACCCAGTTCTTTGAGCAGGTTACGCACGATGCGACGCATGGTGGAAAAGTCATCCACAACCAAAAACTTAAGCTCTTTATCCGCCATAAAAAATAAACTCCTGATTCAAATACGTATTGCCTGTCCGGCACTGATTTTCGCCAGCATTTGCTGGCTTACCTGGCTAAGATCGACCACTTCGCTTACGCCACCCATATTGATGGCCTCGCGCGGCATGCCGAACACCACACAACTTGCTTCGTTTTGCGCAATGGTCCAGGCACCCGCCTGGTTCATCGCTAACATTCCGGCGGCGCCATCGTTGCCCATACCCGTCAGGATCACTCCCACAGCATTACGCCCCGCATGTTTTGCCACCGAATGGAACAGCACATCCACTGAAGGCCGATGCCGGTTAACCGGTGGACCATCATGAATTTTGATCTGGTAGTTCGCCCCGCTGCGCGCCAGTTCCATATGCTTGTCACCAGGGGCGATATACGCATGCCCTGGAAGCACGCGCTCCCCGTCCTCAGCCTCTTTCACGGTGATCTGACACAGTTTGTTCAGACGCTCGGCGAATGAGCGGGTAAATCCTGGCGGCATATGCTGGGTAATAAGAATACCGGGACTTGAAAGCGGCAATGGCTGGAGTACATGGCGAATTGCCTCTGTTCCTCCGGTTGAGGCGCCAATCGCTAGCAGTTTTTCAGAACTGAGTAACGGCCCCGCTTTCAAGGTCACCTGTGCCGTCATGGGTTTGTGGGCCGCCAGTTTTGCCCGCGACGCGGTGCGGATCTTCTCAGCGATCATTTCGCTGTAGGCCAACATCCCTTCACGGATCCCCAACTGTGGTTTGGTGACAAAATCAATCGCCCCCAACTCCAGCGCCCGCAGCGTGACCTCAGAACCTTTACCGGTCAGCGAAGAGACCATAACCACTGGCATCGGACGCAGTCGCATCAGCTTCTCAAGAAAGTCGAGGCCGTCCATGCGCGGCATTTCCACATCCAGCGTCAGGACGTCGGGATTGAATTTTTTGATTAAATCCCGGGCAACCAACGGATCCGGCGCCGTCGCCACCATTTCCATATCACTGTGGCTGTTAATAATTTCGGTCATGATTTGACGCATCAGTGCAGAATCATCAACCGATAAAACCCTGATTTTACTCATGCTTTATCCTTACCTGGCGCATGCGCATACACCGTCTGTCCACGCAAGCTAAACTCGCGCACGAGGTTGCTAAAGTTTTCTGAATGACCTGCAAACAGCAGCCCATCTGGTTTAAGAAGTGGAACAAAACGGTGCAAAATGTCCTGCTGCGTCGTTTTGTCGAAATAGATCATTACGTTACGGCAAAATATGGCATCGAAGGGGCCTGGCACGTTGTACTGCTTATCCAGTAAATTCACGCTGGAAAATTCAACATGTCCCGCCAGTTCCTGCCGAACGCGTACCAGTCCTTCATGCGGTCCGGTGCCGCGCATGAAATAACGCTGTAGCTGCTGCGGTGACAGCGTCTTTAGCTCATCAAGGCGGTAGATGCCGCTTCTGGCTTTTTCCAGAACTTCGGTATCAATGTCGCTGGCAAAAACACGCCAGCGGCCCGGAGCCATACCTAAGGTATCGGCGAGCGTAATCGCAATGCTGTACGGCTCTTCTCCGGTTGACGCCGCCGCGCTCCAGACACGGTATTCACCGCTGCGCCGACGAGCATGATCTGACAGCACTGGAAAATGATGCCCTTCGCGAAAAAACGCGGTCAGATTGGTAGTCAGGGAGTTAATAAAAGCCTGCCACTCAGCACTGTTCTGGTTAGCTTCCAGCATGCTGAGATAGCGACCAAAGTCATCCAGTCCCAGGGTTCGCAGACGGCGGACCAGGCGGTTATAAACCATGTCCCGCTTATGGTCGGCCAGTACGATCCCCGCACGCTGGTAGATTAATTGACATATCCGACGAAAATGCGCGTCAGACAGCGCGAGGCGCTGTGTCATCTGTAACAATAATGACGTTTGCCCAGGGGGCAGAGATGATGTCATAGCGCCTTCTCAATCACATTCAGGATACAACGGGCACAACCTGCGGCTGCGCCAATTCTTGTTTTGCTACGGTTTGCTCTTCAAGCTTAAAAAATGCGACACAGGCAGAAAGATTATCGGCCTGCATGGCAAGTTGTCCGGTGGCGGATGCGGCTTCTTCCACCAGCCCGGCGTTTTGCTGCGTCACAGAGTCCATCTGGCTGACGGCCTGCGCCACCTGCTCGATGCCCCTGCGCTGTTCATCAGACGCAGAGGCAATCTCGCCCATGATGTCGTTAACCCGGGTAACCGAGCTGACAATTTCCGTCATGGTACGCGCTGCCATATCAACTAACTGCGAGCCCTGATGCACTCGGGTGACAGACTCCTCAATGAGCCCCTTAATTTCTTTCGCCGCCTGTGCGCTACGGCTTGCCAGATTGCGCACTTCGCCCGCAACCACGGCAAAACCACGCCCCTGCTCACCCGCGCGAGCGGCCTCAACCGCAGCATTCAGCGCGAGGATATTGGTCTGAAAGGCAATGCTGTCAATCACGCCGATGATGTCGCCAATTTTCTGCGAGCTCGCGGAAATCTCATGCATGGTGCTGGCGACCCGGGACGTCTGTTCGCCGCCTTTATGCGCTGTATCTGCCGCACTTTTGGCAATTCCTGACGCCTGGCGCGCGTTATCCGCATTCTGTCCTACGGTGGCGGTCAGTTGTTCCATGCTGGCTGCCGTTTGCGCCAGCGCGGCCGCCTGCTGTTCAGTGCGCGAAGACAAATCGTTATTACCCATCGCGATTTCTGAAATACCGCTATGCATGGCTGAGCTGCCCTGGCGTACTTCGCTTACCGTTTCACGCAGTGCCTGCTGCATCTTCTTCAGACTGGCAAAAATGGCTGAGATCTCATTGCGCCCATAAACCGCTACCGGCCGGGCCAGATTACCCGCGGCAATGCTGTCGAAATGACTGCCCACGATAGCCAGCGGCTGGACAATCATCTTGCGCGACCAGTACAGCGCACCGCTGGTGAGCAGTGCCGCCAGTACCACCATGGTGGCGAAAATCACCCCCGACATATGGTAATTTCGCTGGCTCTGCTCTCCTGCCGTTTGCAACACGCGATCGATGTTGCTCTGCCACGCATTCACATTTGCATCAAAAGCATCCTGAGCAGCCTGCACCGGCGCGGTCAGAAAATCTGACAACTGATTGTTTTCAAGCCAGGTGGCCTGATGCGCGAGAGCGCTGTGCCACTGGCTGTAACTTTTCTCCGTTGCGCCAAACAGCGCCTTTCCTTGTGCCGTCGTATCCGATGTCGCCATAAAGCGTTTAAACATCAATTCAGACTGCGCCAGGCTATCACGTGCGAGGGTCATCAGCGTGTTGATATCCTCTGGCGGATAGCTCAGGGCGGTCAGCGTCCCTGCCTTATTAAGGGCCGTACTGGCCTGTAATAACACAGCGCGGGTTTGGGCCAGCGCAGCGCGTTGCTGATTACTTCGTTCGACCTGATTCAGGTTCTGAAAACCGTCCCGAAATGCCCAGAAGGACAAGCCATTACTGCCAATCTGCAAAACACCGCAGAGGATTAAAATCAAAAACAGCGTGGTCGAAATTCGAATACGATTAAACATCAACGCTCCCATTGGGCGGCACTGGCCGCGGTTTAACTATCAGTCAAAATGTTTCCCAGTTCGTATCTTGCTCATTGTTCTGGCGCGGATAGGATGCGGCCGCCGTTGCAGGTAATCGTGTATCGCGCGGCTTAGCCGACGCCGGACGTGACGCAAGGCGGAAAGTCGACACCGACTGCGTCAAGCGGCTGGCCTGTTCTTCAAGAGCAGCGGCAGCGGCAGCCGATTCCTGTACCAACGAGGCGTTCTGCTGCGTAACGCGATCCATCTCGGATACCGCGAGCGCCACCTGATCAATCCCCCGGCTTTGCTCGTCGGAGGCCGAGGCAATCTCGCCCATAATGTCGGTCACCCGCGTTACGGCATTTACGATGTCGTTCATCGTTTCGCCTGCGCTTTCTACCAATACGGACCCGGTATCCACTCGGGAAACCGAATCCTCAATCAACGCTTTGATCTCTTTCGCCGCCTGCGCACTGCGACTTGCCAGATTACGCACTTCGCCCGCAACCACAGCAAAGCCACGGCCTTGTTCACCGGCACGCGCCGCTTCAACCGCCGCGTTCAGTGCGAGAATGTTGGTCTGAAAAGCAATACCATCAATAACGCTGATGATGTCGGCGATTTTCTTCGAGCTATCGGCGATTTCGTGCATGGTGTTCACCACGCTATCAACCACTTTGCCGCCATGCTGTGCGGTATCGGAGGCGCTTTTCGCCAGTTGCGAGGCCTGACGCGCGTTGTCCGCATTTTGCTTCACGGTTGCGGTCAACTGTTCCATGCTGGCTGCGGTCTCTTCCAGCGCAGAGGCCTGCTGTTCAGTACGAGATGAAAGGTCGGTGTTCCCGCTGGCAATTTCGCTGGTCCCGGAATAAATCGCATCAGAACCTTCACGTACCAGGGTGACGGTTTCCGTCAGCGAGCGCTGCATATGATCAACCGTACTGGCCAGCTCGCCGATTTCATTACGACCGCTGACAGCCAGGGTCGCGGTCAGGTTACCGCTGGCGATTTCCCGAATATGGGCAATGACGCGAGACAGAGGATTAAGCAGGGTATGGCGGATGCCGTACCACACCACCACCAGAATCAGCACCAGCACTACGGCCAGCACGCCAAGCTGCCATTGGGCGAAGTGGTAATCCCGCGCACTTTTATCGAATGCCTGAGCGTAAAGCTTTTCGCTAACGCTGGCGTACTTGCCCAGCGCCTCACCGAGCGCGTTTTGCATTCCCTGAGTCGGTTGCGCGAAATAGGCGTCCATATTGCCGTTCTCCAGAAACTGAACCAGTTCTGTTAAGGCCGCATGGTACTGCTGATATTTCTCCTCAACGTTACCGCTGGCTTCGGCCATCTCGGGTAACGGTGTGATGTTTTTAAATTTTGCGTAATGTGTTTCGGCCTGCGCCAACGATGCTTTCGCATTCTTCAGCAGATCGTTTTTCGCGCTGCTTTGCTGGTTGGACGCGTCCATCATCATGCGTGCAGAAGAACGGCTTAAATTGATACGTGTTTGCAGCATCAGATCCCATGTTGAGGTGAGTTCACTTTGCTGCTGTCGAAGATCGTTAGAAATAACAAAACTTTGCTGATTCTGCTGCAATGAAGAAAACAACAGACCACCGGAAACAAGCTGTAGCAGTGCGAAAACCCCCAGCACCATCATCAGCATTGTGACAACGCGGATACGGTTAAACATAAGGCACCTTCCTGAAAACGAGTTATCAACGTTATCGGCAGTCGCTGAGATAACTTTACGTTTGCGAAAAGGAAATCCTGAAGGGACGTGAAGCCTCGCGGAAGGAGGGGAAGACGGGTGTACGGCAACCACAAATCATTCACATAAAAACGTCACAATTATCATGTGAATAACATTCAAATTTATCTGTGGACGCGGTCATATTGGATGAAATAGTCATTATTTCGTGACCAGGATCACAAATACATATCCTCTGCACCACAACAAAATGGATAAAAAATTAAAAAAAGTTGTATCAGCTGGCGCTTTAATTCAATTTATATGATGAATATTTAGTTACCAATTAATAAATATAAAAAATGAGTAACCGAACAATAAATGTTAAATCCTTACTGAGGGCTTTTTAGTGGCAAATGCAAACAAACTCACGTTGTTTATCGTGATCTTCATGCTGGCGGGGATCCTGTCAGGGGCGGTGATCCACTCTTATGCCGCCCCCAGCGTAGTGACCGCCTGGGCCGATAATATTACGCTTCTCACCGACATCTTTTTGCGCCTGATTAAAATGGTGATCGCACCTTTAGTATTCAGCACCCTGACCGTCGGTATTATGCGCCTGGGGGAAACGTCCACCATCGGGCGCGTAGGCGGCAAAGCGATGATCTGGTTTATCAGCTCTTCCATACTGTCTATTCTGGTCGGTCTGTTTGTGGTTTCTCTTGAGCAACCCGGCAGCGGGCTGAACCTGGCGATCCCGCTGGAAGCCACTGATACCGGCCTGGCCGTGAGCGGCATGAGCCTGAAAGGTTTTCTGACTCACACCATCCCAACCAGCATAGCCGAGGCGATGGCCAACAATGAGATCCTGCAAATTGTGGTGTTCTCGATGTTCTTCGGTATTGGTGGCGCATCCCTTGGTGAGAAGTTCAATGCCCCGCTGGTTGCCGCGCTGGATGTGGTCTCCCACATTATGCTTAAGGTGACTGGCTACGTGATGTACGTTGCGCCGCTGGCCATTTTCGCCGCCATTTCCTCCGTTATCTCCACCCAGGGTTTGGGGATCCTGCTTAACTATGCGTCGTTCATCGGCGGCTACTATGTGGCTATTTTGCTGACCTGCCTGGTTCTGCTGGCGGTCGGTTATGTCATGCTGAAAAAAGAGGTTTTTCGTCTGGTAAGCATGCTGAAAGATCCGGTTCTGGTCGCATTTACTACCAGCAGCTCGGAAGCCGCCTATCCAAAAACGCTGGAGCAATTAACCAAATTTGGTTGCTCGCCTAACATCGTGTCATTTGTATTGCCTATCGGTTATTCATTTAACCTGGTCGGCTCGATGGTTTACTGTTCATTTGCCTCGATGTTTATCGCGCAGGCCTATAACATTCACCTCTCCTTTGCAGAAATCACCGTCCTGATGCTGACGCTGATGCTGGCGTCAAAAGGGATTGCCGGCGTGCCGCGTTCTGCGCTGGTGGTGCTGGCAGCAACCATTCCGAGCTTTAATATTCCGGTTGCCGGGATTCTGTTACTGATGGGTATTGACCACTTCCTGGATATGGGACGTTCAGCAATCAACGTATTAGGTAACGGGATTGCAACGGCGATGCTGGCACAAGATGAAGGTTTACTGGAAGAAGAACCGGAGCTGGTTGAGCGGGAAGCGTAAGGGGAAATCTGCCGGATGTGCTACGCGTGTCCGGCCTACAACCGCAATCATTGTAGGCCGGATACGGTATAGCGGTTACGCGACGTGACTGGCGGCAATATCCAGCAGCGCCATTTCTTCGCTATTGAGCAGCTTCTCAATGTTAACTAGGATCAGCATCCGGTCACCCAGCGCCCCCAGTCCCGTCAGGTATTCCGTCGACAGCGTTACGGCAAATTCCGGTGCCGGACGGATTTGATCTGTTGTCAGCGACAGCACATCCGAGACGCCATCCACCACAATTCCGACCACCCGCTGACCCAGATTCAGCACAATCACCACGGTGTTTTCGTTGTAATCCACATCGCTCTGGCTAAACTTCACGCGCAGATCAACAATCGGCACAATCACACCGCGCAGATTGGTGACACCTTTGATAAACGCAGGCGTGTTAGCAATACGCGTCACCTGATCGTACCCACGGATTTCCTGCACTTTCAGGATATCGATACCGTACTCTTCATCCCCCAGCGTAAACACGAGGAATTCCTGACCTGACGGTTCGCCGGCCAGTTTAGTTACATTACTCATACCGGTCATATTATTCCCTTCTCACTCAATCAGGCGGCTGTGATCGCCACACGTTGTTCGCGGTTTAATCCCTGCAATGCAGAGACATCAACAATCAGCGCGACGCTGCCGTCGCCGAGGATCGTTGCTGCAGAAATACCTGGCACTTTGCGGTAGTTGCTTTCCAGGTTTTTGACGACCACCTGGTGTTGACCAATTAACTGATCAACCAGCAGCGCGTAGCGACGCCCTGCACTTTGCAAAATCACCACAATACCTTGAGTCGCTTCGGTTTTTGCGCCTTCAACCTCAAAGACTTTCCACAGCTCAACCAGCGGTAAATATTCGCCACGCACTTCCAGCACGCGCTCTCCTCCGGCCAGCGGATGGAGATCTTCTTCGCGCGGTTGCAGTGATTCCATAACGGCATTCAGCGGCAGAATAAAGACTTCGTCGGCCACGCGCACCGACATGCCGTCGAGGATCGCCAGCGTCAGCGGCAGCAGAATTCGGATAGTCGTCCCCTGTCCCTGTTTGGACTGGATCTCAACATGCCCCCCCATCTCCTGGATATTTCGCTTCACCACATCCATACCCACGCCGCGGCCAGAGACATCCGTCACCTGTTCAGCGGTCGAGAAGCCCGGGGCGAAGATCAGCATACCGACTTCGTCATCGCTCATGTTTTCGTGGATCGGCATCCCCTGGGAGATAGCTTTGGCGAGGATTCGTTCACGGTTCAGACCGGCGCCATCATCAGTGACTTCAATACAGATATTCCCGCCCTGGTGCTCCGCGGAAAGCGTCAGATTCCCGATTGGGCTTTTCCCGGCTTCAAGGCGTTTTTCCGGCAGTTCAATACCGTGATCGAGGCTGTTACGCACCAGGTGCGTCAACGGATCGATGATGCGTTCAATCAGGCTCTTGTCGAGTTCGGTTGAGCTTCCCACCTGTGTCAGTTCGACCTGTTTACCCAGCTTACCGGCCAGGTCACGCACCAGACGCGGAAAACGACTGAACACATACTCCATGGGCATCATACGAATCGACATCACCGACTCTTGCAAGTCGCGGGCGTTACGTTGTAACTGACCCATACTGGTGATGAGATCGCCATGATTGACGGGATCCAGTTCGTTAGAACGTTGTGCCAGCATAGACTGGGTGATGACCAACTCACCGACCAGGTTAATGAGCTGATCGACCTTCTCAACCGCTACGCGGATGCTGGTTGACTCGCTGGCGCGGGCGGGTTTGTCGCGTTCCGCACGTCCGTTTGGCGCTTCGCTGGCGGCGGCTTTCGCCGCTGGCGCAACGGCAACCGGCTGCGGCTTCGCGACAACGGCTACCGTTTCTGCTTCTGCTTCAGCTTCAGCTTCAGTTTCAGTTTCAACGGCTACGGGCGCTGCGCTGACGGTTTCGAATTCAATCTGATCAGCTTCAATCACAAAGCACAGTACCGCGATGATGTCATCTTCTGCGAGGTTGCCATCAAGCGTTGCTGACAACGTGTCGCTCCCTTTCACCACATCGGTTAAGGTCGCCAGGTTCCCCAGCTCCTCTTCCAGTAAATCCACTTCATTGGCTTTCAGGCGCGTGAGAATAATGCGTTTCTTGCTCTCTTCGCTTGCGGACTCAGGCTGTGCAACCGCCTCTTCCTGCATTGCAGCGCTGTCAACAACGCTCAGTTTTGCGGTGTTGACGACTGCCGGTGCGGTTTCACCTTTCGCTTCGAGCGCTAACTGTCGTAACGCATTACAAATGTACTCAAAGCTGGCGGCATCCGGCTCCTCTGAGTTTTTATAGGCGTCGAGCTGTTCCTGCATAATATCTTTCGTTTCCAAAAACAGGTTGATAATGTCGGCATTGAGCTGCATCTCGCCACGCCGCGCTTCATCCAGCAGGTTTTCCATCAGATGGGTCGTTTCCTGCAAAATGGTAAAGCCGAAGGTGCCCGCCCCGCCTTTTATCGAGTGCGCAGCACGAAAAATTGCATTCAGCTGTTCGGAATCCGGGGCTTCAGGAACCAAATCAAGCAGGTGTTGCTCCATGTCAGCCAACAGTTCGTCAGCTTCATCAAAAAATGTTTGATAAAAATCGCTTATATCCATGCTCACGCTATCACCTCGGATTGGCTGGTGGCGATGTGGGAACGCTTGCCGGCGGGAGTTCCGCTGGCTGTTGTAAGACACTTACCGGCTCATTCTGGCTTTCAGCGTTTTCATGCAAAATGGCCTCTTCCGCCTGCTTATTGAGAACCAGCAGGCTAATACGGCGGTTGATAGCGTCTTCAGGACCGCGATCGCTCAGACGCATCGTGGCGGCCATACCTACCACACGTAATACTTTTCCATCATCCAGACCGCCGCTAACCAGTTCGCGACGCGACGCGTTAGCGCGATCGGCGGACAACTCCCAGTTGCTATACCCTTTTTCACCATTGGCGTAAGGGTAATCATCCGTATGGCCGGAAAGGCTGATTCGATTAGGAATGCCGTTAAGCACTGGCGCTATGGCTCGCAGGATATCGCGCATATACGGTTCCACCTCAGCGCTACCGGTTTTAAACATCGGGCGATTCTGACTGTCGATAATCTGTATCCGCAGCCCTTCCTGAACTAAATCAATTTTCAAATGCGGGCGCAGCGCACGCAGTTTGGGGTCAGATTCAATCAACTGATCGAGATCGCCGCGAAGTTTGCTCAAGCGGCTTTGTTCCATGCGTTTTCTCAGATCATCGATATTCGGCTGCTTGTTCACCTCTCCCTGCTGCTGGGTGTAATCATCCCCGCCGCCAGGAATTGGACTTTGGCTATTCGAAATACGATTTCCCCCGGTTACCGCAGTAGCCAGCGGCGTACGGAAATATTCGGCAATCTGGATCAATTCTTTAGGGCTAGAGATGGAAATGAGCCACATCACCAGAAAGAAGGCCATCATCGCGGTCATAAAATCGGCGTAGGCGATTTTCCACGAACCATGCGCCCCACCACCGTGACCTTTATGCTTGCGTCGCTTTACAACGATAATGGGATGGGCCTGATTTTTCATGCGTCCTCGGTCGTCTGCTGCGCAGTTGGATTTCTCACCGCACGAACATGCTCTTCCAGTTCGATAAACGATGGACGTTCGCTGGAATACAGAGTCTTACGACCAAATTCGACGGCAATTGGCGGCGCGTAACCATTCAGATTGGAGAGCAGAGTTATCTTCACACACTGCATCATTTTGGTGGTTTCAGCGCTTTTCTGGCGCAGAACGCTGGCAAGCGGAGAAATAAATCCATAGGCCAGTAAAATACCGAGGAATGTCCCTACCATGGCATGTGCAATCAGCGAACCCAGTTCAGCCGCCGGACGATCGGCAGAAGCCAGCGCATGGACAACCCCCATGACCGCCGCCACGATCCCGAACGCCGGTAATGAATCCCCCACCATCGCCAGACTGTTGGCCGGGACTTCGGCCTCACTTTCGTGCGTCTCAATCTCTTCATCCATCAGCGCTTCAATTTCAAACGTGTTCATGTTGCCGCTGATGATCAGTCGCAGATAATCGACAATGAAATCAAGCATCACGGCATCAGCAAGAATGCGCGGATAGCTGGCGAAAATTTCACTCTCTTTGGGGTTTTCGATATCGCGTTCAAGCGAGAACATGCCCTGTTGACGTGACTTGGCCATCAGGCGATACAACAGCGCCAGCAGATCCATATACATCGCTTTGGTGTATTTTGAACGACGAAAAAGCATCGGGATGGCTTTCATCGTCCCCTTAATGGCTTTCCCGTTATTGCCGACGATGAATGCCCCAATACCCGCGCCACCGATAATCACCAGCTCAGCCGGTTGATAGAGTGCCCCAAGGTGTCCGCCGGTCATCATGTAACCGCCGAAAACTGTACCAATAACAACCAGGTAACCTAATAAGATAAGCACGACATCATCCTTTCGCAATTGACTATGACAGGATGCGCAGTCGGGCAGTTAACTCGAGGTCAGGACAAAAAAAAGCAGCGGTAATCGCTTACCGCTGCTGGAGTGTTTGTCCACACCGTATCAGTTAAACAGCCTGTTCGATCTGTTCATCCAGCAGTTGTGGAATAATATCGGCAGCATTCTGGGAAAGTTTACGTCTTTTTACGGCGCGTGATGGCGGTTGGCATAAACTGCAGGCAAAGCTGCCTGCGGGTTGGTGAGCGTGGGTAATAAAATTCCCACCGCAGCAATTGCATCGGGACAACTCCAGCAATCCGCTGTCGACAAAACGCACCAACGTCCATGCGCGAGTTAACGCCAGCAGTGGCCCTTCTTCTGGCTGCGGGCACTGCTCAAGATATAAACGATACGCTTTGATCACGGCATCCACGCCGCTGCACAAACCAGTTTTGAGCAGGAATTGCCATGCGTTGCAAAACATCGAAGCATGAATGTTTTGTTCCCACGTCATAAACCAGTCGGTGGAGAAAGGCAGCATCCCTTTTGGCGGAGGGCTGCCGCGTAATTCTTTATACAGCTTGATAAGTCGGCCACGGCTTAATTGCGTTTCGCTTTCCAGCATTTGCAAACGGGCGCCCAATGTGATTAATTCCATTGCTAGCTGGATATCACGCGCTTCCTGAACAATGCTTTTTTCGCTCATCATCAAGCCCTTTTCTTGCGCGCTGCTTCATCGATGTCGCTTAACAGTCGCGTTGAAAGCATGATACCGGTATGAATTTGCTGAAGATCGTCAACGCGGGAGTCTTGCGTCAGGCGAGTAACGGTCTGGTGATCGTCGAAACGGAAATGACAGACCAGTTGGTTTGTTTCAGCCAGTTTGACCATTTGTGGAAGTGTTAATGTTGCCAACGTGTCCGCCATTTCTTCGCTGATACCAAGGCGAAACATCGCAGATGCTTTGTCCTGAACGATCAAACGCTGTGCAAGCAATAAATATGACAAATTGATGTCATAGATGTGTTTCAGCAACTCGGATGTATGCATTATTTGCATCCATAATAACCAACATTGTTTTCATGCGGTGAAACCGCACCCCGTGATGTCGCCGGGAAGGCCCGGTAAAAAAAAGCAAAAGGTCAAATACATAGCAGCGTGACGGCACTTACGCGTTGTCTAAACATTCCCTTTTCAGAAAGCCGCGCCCCTTACAAGCTCACATCAATTCTTACAAATGTCTAAGATTTTTCCTAATTCGACGCAACTCTACCCGCCGCCCGTTACACATACAACGTAGCTATGCTGCGAATTTGAAGAATATGTGACATAGATCACATAAACCAGCTAAACACTTAACATAAATCCATCAGCACAGCTTTTACTTTGCTTATTTTTTAACCTCAAATTCGCCATTTCAATTCCTGACATACGAATATTCTTGCAATAAAAGCGAATAGTATTTTGTTCACAAACGTTAATATCACGTTATGAAATAGCGAGCTTGATCACATATTTAATGTAAAACACCATTTCAATTAAATCCTTTATAAACAACGACTTAAATATTAAGGGTGATTAATTAATACCGGGTAGTGATAACCCATTAAATGTTAACTTTTGTTAATTTTTAATTAACACATTGTTTTCATTAGCGGTGAGTTTTACTTAAGTAAGCTGAACGTATTTACAAGTTATATGACGCAATTATTCTATTTATAAGAATAATTAATGAATAAGCATGATGACATTCACACTATCCGGGAAGGAAACGTTGCAGTATGGAGTAAGCCGAGCAATGCTGAGAAACCCTCTCATAATTCTTGAAAAAAGGAGCGAGTTATGAGCTATACACACATTCTTGTGGCCGTTGCCGCCACCCCTGAAAGCCAGCAGTTGTTAGCCAAGGCGGTTTCAATCGCTCGCCCTGTCAACGCTCGTATTAGCCTGATAACCCTGGTCTCAGACCCTGAACTGTATAATCAGTTTGCAGCACCTATGCTGGAGGACCTGCGCGAAGTGATGCAAGAGGAGACTCAGGATTTTATCGACAAGCTCAGCAAAGAAGCACAGTACCCCATTGAGCATACCTTTATTACCTATGGGGCACTGAATGAACATATTCTGGATGTATGCCGTAAACACGCGGTCGATCTGGTCATTTATGGCAACCATAACCACAGCTTCTTTTCGCGCGCGTCCTGCTCAGCAAAAAGCGTGATCGGTGCCAGCCACGTGGATGTTCTGCTGGTTCCACTGGCTGGAGATTGACCTGCGTTTTCTGAGCGTTACGCCAGTTTAGTGCAGGGAGAAACGTTGTCTGGCAATGGCTGTTTACTCTGACGTGAGATAACTTTTTCCAGATCGCAAATGAACCTCGCCTGCCAGTTGTCGATATCGTTTTTAATGATAGTTTCGAGCATCTCAGCGTGGCGGGAGATACGCTCAGCAAGCGGCATCGTCAGAGCCTGGTTTAATGCGCCAGCCACTTCGTCGCGGTCATAAGGATTAACAATAAGCGCGGCAGTTAGCTCATTCGCGGCCCCGGCAAATTGCGATAACACCAGCACGCCGGGGTTGGCAGGATCCTGCGCGGCCACGAATTCTTTCGCAACCAGGTTCATACCATCTCGCAGCGGCGTCACCAGCCCTACATCAGAGTAGCGGAAGATTTTCATCAGCAATTTACGATCAAAGTACTGGTTCAGATAATAGAGCGGCGTCCAGCCCAACTGCCCATATTTACCGTTAATCCTCCCCGCTTCAGTCTCCAGTTGGTGCCGAATATCCTGGTAGGCCTGCACCTCTTCACGCGAAGTTGGCGCTATCTGGGTGTAGCGAATTTTACCGTGGTGCTGCGGATAGTGTTCCAACAGAGCCTCATAGGCCTGAAAGCGCTCCGGCAAACCTTTAGAATAATCCAGACGCTCAACGGAGAAGATATTCTGCACATTTTTGAGTTCTGCTTTCAGTTGCGCCAGCTTCGGCGGCAAAGGTCCTGAAGCCTGGCGGGCGATCTCATCCGGCTCAATACCGATGGGATAGACCTGGGTACGAAACGCTTTTCCCCATGCTCGGTGGTGCTGCTCGCTCTGAGTGGTTACCTGAGTCTGGGCTGCCAGACAATCCAGAAAAGCCTGACGATCGTTCTCGGTCTGGAAACCGAGTAAATCAAAATCACACATCTGCTCAAGTAGCATCTGATGTGGGGGTAAGGCATTAAAGATTTCCGGCGTCGGAAAAGGGATGTGCAGGAAAAAACCGATACGGTTATTCACGCCGCGTTTACGCAGCTCGCTGGCAAACGGCAACAGATGGTAATCATGAACCCAGATTATGTCGTCATCGCTGAGCAGCGGCAGCAGTTTATCTACCAGCAAGGCATTCACCCGCTGATAGCCCTCCCATGCAGGACGCTGAAACTGCACCAAATCGAGGCGATAATGAAATGCAGGCCATAAAACCGCATTAGAAAACTGGCAGTAATACTCTTCGTAATCCTGTTCACTCAAATTAAACGAAGCCCAGGTAATATTGCCACGCGTGACTTTTTTTAATGGTTTGTCCTCATTACCCGTGTCGCCACTCCAGCCAAACCACAGGCCACCAGCAGCCTTCAACGCGCCCAGCACACCGACGGCAAGCCCACCTGCGCTCCCTTTGTCATCGGGTGAGGCGATACGATTAGATACTACGACTAAACGACTCATAGCCACCTCTTCTGTTATTCGTTGCTTTCGATTCTTGCTGCGAAGAGTTAATTTGTTCCAGCCAGTGCCAGACATCACTCACGCCATCCAGACGCCATGTCGCCTGCGTCGCTCCATTCCCCACCTTCACGGAAATGCCCCCTGCGCGATTAACCACGCCAAATCCTGTTTCGTCCGTCAGATCGTCACCAAAAAAAACGGGGATCCGTCCGGCAAAAGGTGCTTCCTGCATAAATGCGGCAATTGCGTCGCCTTTGTTCGTACCCTTTGGTTTTATCTCCACAACGCATTTTCCGTGCTGTAAAGCCAACTGCGGCCATCTGTGCGTGATGCGCTCAGCCAGATTAATTAGCGCCGCTTCATGTTCCGGGGCCTGGCGATAGTGCAGTGCGAACGCCATCCCTTTTGCTTCAAGCGTTGTACCCGGCATCGTCGCCAAGGCGGTACTTAATAGCTCTCCTGCTTCGCGCTCTATTGCCGCAGCCAGGCGCACTATATGAGTTTGGCCATTGATGTCACGGCGCTCTGCCCCATGCACTCCGGCGAGCGGAAAACGAAAGGGAGTGGTAAGCGCGTCAAGCTCAACCATCGAGCGCCCTGAAATCAATGCCAGCGCACCCGCATTATGCGTCGCCAACTGATGTAATAACTGCAGGATTGTCTGAGGGACAACGACCTGGTCTGGATAAGGTTTGATCTCAGCCAGTGTCCCATCGAGATCAAAAAAATAAGCACAGCTTGCAGATTGTTCAGGGGGTAAGATCAGTGATGCTGTCACCCGGTTATCCTCCTCATCATGGTCTGTACGCCGCGCGGATCGCGCCGTATATATGATGTATGACGGATATAAGTATAGACAGTGTGACCATGCTCGCCATTTGGAAAAACAATCGCCAGCCGGGTAGCGGCTGGCGATGAGCTAAAGCTAGACTAAAAAGTTGGGGTTTAAATCATCAAACAGTACGCTTCGCTTTTTGCTTGTAACGGTCGAAGATCACCGCCGCCAGCAGGATCAGACCACGTACGACATACTGTGCGAACGGAGAGATGTTCAGCAGGTTCATTGCATTCTCAACCGTTCCCAGAATCAACACCCCGGCTACCACATATGAGATTTTTCCGATGCCGCCTTTAAGCGAAACGCCCCCTAACACGCACGCGGAAATCACGATCAGCTCATAGCCGATTGAGGTCATTGGCTGGCCGCTGGTCATACGTGATGCGAGGATAATCCCGGCGATGGCGGATACCAGCCCGGACAGAATAAAGATAATAATTTTGGTACGAACGACCGGAACCCCAGCCAGACGTGCCGCCTCTTCATTCCCCCCAATGGCCAGCGTGTTACGACCAAACGTGGTTTTATTGAGCAGTAAGCCAAAAACGATGAAACAGACGACCGTGATCCAGATAGGTGCCGGCAGACCAAACCAGTTGGCGTAGCCGAGAGTGAAGAAGCGCTCGTCTTCAATCCCTACCGCCTTACCGTCGGAAATAATGTAGGCCAGACCACGCACAATCTGCATCGTCGCAAGGGTCGTGATCAGGGCGTTAATTTTCAGCCGCGCAATCACGAACCCATTCACCAGACCACATAGAATACCGAGCAGTAGCCCGGCAGCCACGCCAATCCACAGGCTTTCGGTCATATTAATGACCACGGCTGTAGTGACCCCGGCGCAGGCAATCACGGAGGCAACGGACAGGTCGAAGTCACCGGATGCCAGGCAAAACAGCATCCCACACGCGACCATACCCGACATCGATACCGCCAGCCCCAGCCCCTTCATGTTGATGAAAGAGGCAAAGTTAGGCACAAAGAGGGAACAAACCAGGAACAGCGCGGCGAACACGACCAGCATCCCGTATTGATCCCAAATGCGACCAAGATTTAGCGCCGACTTTGCAGCACCTGAACCCGATGTTGAAACGGAAGACATCATTCTCTCCTTATTCAGGCTACAGCCTGGCTAACTTTTGGCATAGCAAGGCTTAACGCCTGGCGCTCATCCGCCTGTTCATGAAGTAACTCACCGGCAATTTCGCCTTCTCTCATCACCACGATACGGTCGGCGACACCGAGCACTTCAGGCAGATCGCTGGAAGCAAACAGCACGGCCACGCCGCGCGCTGCGAGGGCATAAATCACGTTATAAATTTCATGCTTGGCGCCCACATCAATACCGCGTGTAGGTTCGTCCAGCAAAATCACTTTCATCTCTTCCGATAACCAACGGCCGAGAATAGCCTTCTGTTGATTACCGCCGGAGAGGTTCATAATCAGTTGTTCCGCGCCCGGCGTTTTAATATTGAGTGAGCGAATATGGTGATCGGCATTGGTCTCTTCCCAGCCGTTGTTGATCACGCATCCGCCCAGAACATGTTTACGACGGGCACTGATGTTGATGTTGTTACGCACCGAATGGACCGGAATGATCCCTTCAGCCTTGCGATCTTCCGGGCACAGCATCATCCCCGCTTCAATGGCGTGGCTCGGTTTACGGATATCAATAGGCTGTTCATCGATAAACACCTGGCCTGCCGTGATACGCGTGCCGCCAAACAGACCTTTCATTAATTCGCTACGTCCGGCGCCCACCAGTCCAAACAATCCAACAATTTCACCACTGCGCACCGATAAACTGATCGGGGTACGCACGCCTGGGGCTTTGACGTCATGCAAACGCAGGCGCTCTGCACCATAAGGTCTGGATTTCCAGCCATAAATATCACCGAGGTCGCGCCCGACCATCGCCTGCACCAGCGCGTCGTGATCGACCTGCTGCATATCCGTGAACGTTTTGACGTAATGACCATCTTTAAACACGGTGATGGCATCGCTAAGGGCAAAGATCTCCTCCATACGGTGCGAAACGTACAGGATGATGCGCCCTTCGTTGCGTAGCTCACGGATGACGCGAAACAGATTCTCAATCTCGCGCGCTGAAAGGGAGCTGGTCGGTTCATCAAACGCGATAATTTTGGCGTTGCGCGCCAGCGCTTTCGCGATCTCCACCATCTGCCATTGACCAATGGAGAGGTATTTCAACGGCGTATCGGGATCGATATCCATGCCCAGATGCTTGAGCTGGAGACCCGCTTCATAGTTCAGCAGCGAGCGGTTCACAATTCCGCCTTTGTGCGGCATCTGCCCTAAATAAATATTCTCGGCAACGGTCATTTCCGGGACGAGATGCAGCTCCTGGTAAATAATGGCAACACCGGCGTTCAGCGCGGCATTGGTGTCCGCAAACGAAACCTCTTGTCCACGGATCGCCAAAGATCCCGTCGTTGGCGCATAGTTGCCGCTGAGAATTTTTAATAGTGTTGATTTCCCGGCGCCATTTTCGCCCATCAGCGCATGCACCTGACCGGCATAGCAGTCGAAACTGATATCCGTGAGCGCTTTAACGCCGGGGAACGTTTTGCCAATGCCGCGAAATGAGAGATACGGGGTAGACTGTTGCATAACGTCTCCGTGAGTCAGATCTTTATGCCGGATAGCGGCTTTGCCTTATCCGGCCTACTGAGTACGCAATTTGTAGGCCGGATAAGACGCGTGGCGTCGCATCCGGCATTTGTGTTACTTACCGCCTAAGCCTTTCTTCGCCAGTTCTTCTTTAAAGTTATCGCGGGTAATCAGCACCACATCCGTCACTTCAGTAAACGCCGGTGGCTCTGCACCTTTCGTTACCCAGTTGTAGAGCATCTCACTTGATTTGTAGCCGTGAACGTCCGGGCTTGGCAGGAGTGAACCGTAGAACCCGGTCGCTTCGCCTTTGGAGAGTTCGCTCACGGCATCAACGCCGTTGATGCCGATACCAATCACATTTGGCGCTTTGAAGCCCTGCCCTTCGGTCGCACGTACGCCGCCCAGCACGGTGTTGTCGTTCATGCCGACAATCAGCCAGTGTTTGACTTCAGGGTGCTGAACCAGCATGGAGTTAGCGGCATCGAATGCCCCGGGGATGTCATTCGATTTAGTGGGGACCTGGTAGATCTGTTTTTCCGGGAAGCCTGCGGCTTTAAGCGCTTCCATTGAACCCGATGTACGGCGACGCGCGGTATCGAGTTCATTCGCGGTAATGGCCATTACGGCTGTGGATTTCACATCCCAACCGCGCTTTTGCATCTCCTTATACAGCTCCTGGCCCTGGCGCTCACCAATTTTGGTTGCAGCCATCATCACCAGCGGCACGGTATCCATCGGCTTACCTTTGGCGTTAGCAAACTGGTCATCGACGGCAATGACTTTCATATCGTAGCCACGCGCCTTGGCCATAATGGCAGGCCCGAGTTTGGGGTCCGGCGTACAAATCACAAACCCTTTTGCGCCACTTGCAGCCAGGCTGTCGATGGCGTTAAGGGTCTTCTCGCCATCCGGGACGGCAATTTTAATCACCTCAAAGCCAAGGTCTTTACCGGCTTTATCGGCAAATTTCCATTCAGTCTGGAACCACGGTTCTTCCGGTTGTTTGACCAGGAAACCGAGCTTCATGGATTCAGCGATAGCGGATTGTGACATAATGGCAGCCAGACCGATGGCAGCCAGCGCTTTAGTGAATTTGTGCATGGTTAACTCCAGCTTTAACGTTCTTTTATGTAGGGTAAAATCAGACGATTTTTTGTAATTCGGACGTAAAACAAGGCATTACCTTTTAGTGATAAGATCAATGCCAGTGCTGAGAGTAGTTTTAGCGGGAAATTGATTCTCCATAAGAGAGCGGCATCACACCACAGAATTACAGTAATTGCGTACATAAATTCAGCGGGAAATGACATAAAAAAACGCGGTTTTGTCGACGGGAAAAAAGAGGGATAGCAAATTAATCCATAACATCAGCCAACGAATCCTTGTTCCCGAATACCGAAGCATTCGGGAACATGATTACCATCGGTAATAAATGTGGTCAGCGTGATCGCGAACCGGAATGTCATCTCCCAGCAGGCGCGCCGCAAGCGTCAACGCAAAATCGAAAATATGCCCTAACCCTTTGCCGCTAATCAGATTGCCATCTTCAACAACCGGCGCATCGATATATTCCCCGTCCGTGACGTTTTGCCACAGTTCTCCTGAGCAAACATAGCGACGCCCCTTCAGCAGACCGTTGCCGCCCAACACGCGCGCGGCCGCAGAACATACCGGGCAAATGAGCATTCCTGCCTGATCATGACGAGATACAAACTGGATGACCGCCTCACTGGCGGCAAGATTAACGCTGCCCTGCGGTCCGCCTGGCAATACGACGGCATCGTAGAGATACGTCTGGCGCGCGGCCAGCGTGCTATCCATCACCATCGGTACGTCATGATAACTCACCACCGCACGTGACTCTGCGCAGGCCAGGGTTTCGACTTCGATATTCAGGCGACGCAGAATATCAAGGGTAACAATCGCCTCCGCCTCTTCAAAACCGGGTGCCAGCAGCACCGCAACCTTCTTCATATGTAACTCCTTGCTTAATCCACATAAACGAAACAATTAATGATGACCAGTGCAGACTGTTAAATTTCTCAATTTGATTAAAACTGATCTGGCGCAAAAAATTAGCCATCAGATAATTTGTACTAATCCATCCCGATCGTGAAATTGCCTTTCAACTTGGGCAGATAATCATCAGATGCCAGACAATACCTTATTGTGGAATTTAATTTTGTGATATGAAACACCATTTCATTATCATGAAAACCATTTAATGACATAAATTTCAACCCCTTACATTCATGTCATCTATATGCCAAAACAGCAGAAGCATGAATACTGTTATGACAATATGTAAAAAAACATAAATACGCAGATTTAAGGATTTTCTTATACCAGGGCAAGCGTTATGCTGAATCTCGATCGGAGCGAATATAATTCGTGATCACTAAAGGACCGGCGGAACGGATTTATTCTGCTAACAGTTTTAATTGTACGTAGAGGTGAAGTGCAGCGACAGCCCGCTGTACTGGCGTGAGTAACGTACATCCCCCTTTCTGGAAATAAGGATATTGATATGGCTGCAGTTGGAATTGTTCATAAACTCAATACACAAATGAATCTCGAGTTCTACGCCTCGAATCTTTACCTGCATCTCAGCGAATGGTGCTACGAGCATAGCCTGACAGGTACAGCCACGTTTCTACGCACGCAGGCGCAAGGTAACGTGACTCAAATGATGCGTATGTTCAATTTTATGAAAAGTGCCGGGGCTAATCCCATCGTCAAGGCCATGGATGTGCCGGGTGATGAACTGAGTTCCCTTGAAGAATTGTTTCAGAAAACGTTGGATGAATATCAACAGCGTTCGAGTAAACTCTCGCGTTTAACCAATGAAGCTGAAGCATTAAACGATGCGCCAACCATTGATTTTCTTCACGACCTGGAAAAAGAGCAGCAGCAGGATGGCGTGCTGTTACAGACGATTCTTGATGAAGTCCGCAGCGCCAAACGCGCGGGGTTGTGCATGGCGCAAACCGATAAGCACTTGCTCAACGTCGTTAACTACCAGCATCACTAATCTTCAGTTTTCATCGCGTTAATGCCGGATAGCGATGCAGCGCACCTTATCCGGTCAACCTCTGATTTTCCCTGGCACGCGCCTCCCATTCTGCGAGGCGCAAAAAAACCTTTCTAAAATCTGAAACAACGGTTTATTTTAGTGGGATTCATTCTGCGGCGTGATTTTCAACTCGATCAAGGCAACCGCTTTTTGTATTGCGCGCATAGTGACCGGATCGGCCCCTGCAGGATGGCTGGAAAAATCGATGTTTTTCAGTTGGCTGGACATTTTTTCCCGAACTTCTACCGGGGCAATAACATCAAGAACATCCAGAATTTGCTTGATAACCAGCTGACAGGCAACAACGTCCGAGAGCAGTTCCTGATCGGCATTCAATGTTTGGGACATAGTGAGCTCCTTATAGAAAGGTCGTCATAGTACCTATTCAGCGATCGAAACGATAGCCGCGCACACATTACAAATGCGCTGAAAATAAAAAAGGTCCAGTCAGTTTCTTTTGAGATGGCAAGCACAACATGAGTGAACAGTTAGCGGTTGAGAACCAACGCGGTCTTTCCCCGGCAGCATTACTTGTTGCCGGGGCTTTCTTTATGGAATTTATTGACGGCACGGTGATTGCCACAGCCCTACCCGACATGGCCAAAAGCTTTGGCGTACAGGCGGTAGACCTGAACATTGGTATCAGCGCCTACTTGATCACCCTCGCGGTGCTTATCCCCGCCAGCGGCTGGATTGCAGATCGCTTCGGTGCCCGAAAAGTGTTTACCCTGGCGCTGGCGATTTTTACTCTCGCTTCGGTTTTATGCGGTTTGTCCGAAAGCCTTGAGAGCTTTGTAGCAATGCGAATTTTACAGGGTGTGGGTGGCGCGCTAATGGTTCCTGTTGGCCGTCTCGCGGTACTGCGCACCACGCCTAAACATCAGTTGATCACCGCCATTGCGACCCTGACCTGGCCCGCGTTAGTCGCGCCTATCATCGGACCACCGCTTGGAGGATTCATTACCAGCTATGCTAACTGGCGTTGGATCTTCTTTATTAACGTACCGCTGGGAGTTTTGGCGATCGTGCTGGCGCTACGTTTTATCCCGGATATTCATGACGACGAGCGCCGTCCATTTGATATAGCGGGTTTTATCGCGACCTCTGTTGCGATGGTTAGCCTGGTGTATGCCATGGAGTTACTGGGAACCCAGCAGCCGCAGGGCTGGCTAACCGCCGGGCTGCTGGCGCTAGGAACCGTGACCTTTCTGTTTGCCCTGCATCATTTTCGTCGCACTACCTGTCCGATGATTCGTCTTGATGCCATGAGCGTCCCTACTTTTCGCGTCACCCTGTACGGCGGGTCACTATTTCGTGCATCTATTAGCGCTGTACCATTTCTGCTGCCGTTAATGTTCCAGGTCGGTTTTGGCATGAACGCTTTTCACGCGGGTTCGCTGGTTCTGGCGGTGTTTGTGGGCAATCTGACGATAAAACCTGCCACCACGCCGTTGATACGCTGGCTGGGCTTTAAGAAACTGCTGTTAATCAACGGTGCGTTAAACGTCCTGGCGCTGTTGGCCTGCGCATTAATTACGCCGCAGACCCCGGTGTGGGTTATTTTGTTGGTGTTGTATCTGGGCGGCGTGTTCCGCTCAATTCAGTTTACCGGCATCAGCACGCTTGCCTTTGCGGACGTCCCCGGACCACAAATGAGCTACGCCAATACGCTGTTCAGTACGGCAACACAATTAGCGGTAGGCTTGGGCATTTCATTGGCCGCTATCGGGATCCGTATCGGCGAAGAGGTGAGTGAATGGCTGGCGTTAGGCAATATTCCGGGGATCAGTTTCCGGCTGGCCTTTGTCGCAATTGCGATTATTTGTCTGGTAGGTATGGTTGATACGCTGCGGCTTACCCATGATGCTGGAAGCGCAGTATCTAGCAAGAACAAATAGCCCGGCAGACGAACACCGCCGGGCCAACAGGATTTAGCCAACTATCTCGCGTACAAACGCTTCGATCGCTTTGTCCTGGCAGTTTTCAAAGAAGCACTGCTGGAAGCGCGGACCAGATACGGCGGTTTTTACCAGTTCAGGATCGATAGCGCGCAGAGTGTCCAGATAGTTTTCTTTTACCACCGCCGCTTTCACCTGGTTCAGAATACCCGCGTTACGCACCTGCGGCTCTTTACGCTCTGGTGGATACCCTTCGCCGTTACGACCAGTGAATGCTTTTTCAAACATATAGCGTACATTCAGCTCAGCACCCCAGCCAAAACCTTTGGCGAATGCCAGAGAAAGCGCATTCCCGTTGTTGATCTGAGAGAACAAGAATGCGTCTGCCGGATCGAGACAGTAACCGCACACCACGCCCGGATGTATATTCAGTGACATCATTGCCCCCTGGCCCGTACCGCACCCCGTAACCACAAAATCCACGGCTTTGGAATTGAGCAGGATGCTGGCCATAATCCCTAAATGGATGTAGGTCAGATGATGGTCATTTTCGTCGCTCATCCCGACGTTATACACTGGAAAACCTTTCTCATCCGCAACGGCTTTAAGCTCGTTATGAATGATGGCATTTTTGCTTGCCTGGCTGTTTTCCATCATCAATGCAATTTTCATTCTGTAATCTCCTGAATGCGCTGCGGAGGCCCGCTGAAAGTCATAACATTCAGGCCACATTACTATTTTGCAAACTCACTTTCAAATTTAATGAAATTTTGTTTTATAAAATAATGTGGTGCTCACATTTTTTCTGAGACAGCTCAGAATAGCCTCAATAAAATGACGTCGTTGCGATTAATCGCAGGTGATCTTCGGGCTATTCAAGCCATTGATGCGCCACCACATATGCCATGATAGCCTATCTCCGAACTTTCAGAGCGATCACATGAAGACCTTTATCCTTGCCCTTTTGCCGCTCGTGCTGACAGGATGCACTATTACTAAACAGGCGCAGGTCAGCGAAGCCAGTGCCATCACCGGCGTCGTTCGCCTGACCTACAACCAGGCCATGCTACAAACGGCGCGTACCGATGATTACGTGACCCAAGGCACAGCCACCAAAGAGTGTCAGCGCCTGGGTTATGCCAACGCAATGGCGTTTGGTCAGCCGGTATCAACCTGTAGCGTATATGCCGGTTCTCTGTGCTTAAATACCAAAATCACGCTCGCCTGGCAGTGTCACGGCGTTGCGGTATCCCAATCGCCTGCCTTCAATTATTAATATTTTCGACCAGCACATTATTGCTGGTCTTCTGCCTTTTCATTATTTATATTCCCCGCTTAATAGCGTTAATGCGTTTTATTCCCATTCGCATTTTTAATAAATAAATTTATTATTTTACCTTTTGCAAATAATTAAATAACAAATTATAGTGACGCCACGCTAATATATAATAACGTTTGTGGAGCACAACCATGCTGAAAACAGAAATGATCGACCAACTGAATGAGCAAATGAACCTTGAATTATATTCATCTCTGCTCTACCAACAAATGAGCGCGTGGTGCAGCTATCACAGCTTTGAAGGCGCCGCCGCGTTCCTGCGCCGTCACGCCCAGGAAGAGATGACGCATATGCAGCGTCTGTTTGACTACCTGACCGATACCGGCAGCTTGCCGTGTATTAACACCGTCCCTTCCCCCTTTGCTGAATATGCGTCTCTGGACGAACTGTTCCGTGTTACTTACGAACACGAGCAGTTGATCACCCAGAAAATTAATGAACTGGCACACGCGGCAATGACCCACCAGGATTATCCGACGTTTAATTTCCTGCAATGGTATGTTGCCGAGCAGCATGAAGAAGAAAAATTATTTAAATCTGTCATTGATAAGTTATCGCTGGCAGGGAAAAGTGGCGAAGGTCTTTATTTCATCGATAAAGAACTGGCTACGCTTGATACACAGAATTAATGTTGTGGGGTAATGAAGGTAACCCGCCATCATTACCCGCTAAAATCAGTGACGGCAGATCTTGCTTTCGTGCGTAGAGAAGCCGTCTTCTTTTGCAATAAACTTTCCCTTCGCCGCTAAAAACGCCACCAGCTCAGCTGCCGACATATCCGCCGCAGAACAGGTGTGAAAACGAGCCTGCTCGCCAAACCGTGCCGTAATCGCCGCTTCAAGGCTGGCATTTGAATACTGCTCGCCAGATTCAATCATCATGTTGAGCACTTCGTGACCGTGAATAGATTCCATACTACCTCCTCAATAAAGTCCGTAGCCTAATGTGAACGGCACGGCCTTGCTTTGCGCTAACGCAGGTTTACCCGCAGATAAATATCATTTGTAATACATCTTAACGCGCCAAACATCGTAAAGATTAATGTACATTCATTGTAACGGTGATTTGACGAAAATAGCGTTTTGCCTTAACCTGCGCCGCAGATATAACCGTTGATTATCTCTGGGACAGAGGAAAGCGTGAAAAACAGAACCCTGGGTAGTATTTTTATCGTGGCGGGAACCACGATTGGTGCCGGTATGTTGGCAATGCCGCTGGCCGCGGCAGGCGTGGGGTTTAGCGTCACGCTGGTATTGTTAGTGAGTCTTTGGGCGCTAATGTGCTACACCGCGCTGTTGCTGCTTGAAGTGTATCAACACGTACCGGCAGACACCGGGTTGGGTACGCTGGCAAAACGTTATCTTGGTCGCTACGGACAATGGGTAACGGGCTTTAGCATGATGTTTTTAATGTACGCGCTGACGGCGGCGTATATCAGTGGCGCTGGTGAGTTGCTGGCTTCCAGCATCAGCGACTGGACCGGGACAACGCTCTCCCCGACAACAGGCGTACTGCTGTTCACCTTTGTTGCCGGTGGCGTGGTTTGCGTTGGCACATCTTTGGTCGATCTGTTCAACCGTCTGTTGTTCAGTGCCAAGATAATCTTCCTGGTGGTGATGCTGGCCCTGTTAATGCCGCATATCCATAAAGTAAACCTGCTTACGTTGCCGCTTCAGCAGGGGCTGGCACTGTCTGCTATCCCGGTTATCTTCACTTCGTTCGGTTTTCACGGCAGCGTCCCCAGTATCGTCAGCTATATGAACGGTAACATCCGTAAACTGCGTTGGGTGTTTATCACCGGTAGCGCCATTCCGCTGGTCGCCTATATCTTCTGGCAACTGGCTACGCTTGGAAGTATTAACTCCTCAACGTTCATGGGGCTGTTAGCCAACCACGCTGGTTTAAACGGTTTATTACAAGCATTACGTGAAGTCGTGGCTTCGCCGCACGTCGAACTGGCGGTGCATCTGTTTGCCGACCTTGCGCTGGCAACCTCTTTCCTCGGCGTCGCACTGGGATTATTTGACTACCTGGCCGACCTCTTCCAGCGCCGCAATACCGTAGCAGGAAGAATGCAAACCGGCGTGGTGACCTTCCTGCCGCCGCTGGCATTCGCGCTGTTCTATCCGCGTGGTTTCGTCATGGCCCTGGGGTATGCGGGCGTTGCCCTGGCGGTGCTGGCGCTGCTCATTCCCTCGATGCTGGCATGGCAGAGCAGAAAACAGAATCCACAGGCTAAATATCGCGTGGCAGGGGGTGCTCCGGCGCTGGCGCTGGTATTTTTGTGCGGCATTGTGGTAATAGCCGTACAGTTTTCTATTGCAGCAGGATTACTACCGGAAGTGGGTTAAAACAAAAGGGGCTTAATGCCCCTTTTTCTTAATGCAAACAACACTGCTTATATTTTTTACCGCTACCGCACGGACAAGGGTCATTGCGCCCTACCTTGGCATCCACTTTGACCGGTACTTTAATCGGCGTTTCCTGAGGATGCGCCATCCAGTAAGCATGCAGATCCAGCGCCGCCAGGCGGATGGCATCCACGCTCTCTTCGAACGCTTCTGGCGTCATTTTCTCAACGACCGCAAAGTTTTCTTCCGTACCGTGCAGCGCAATAGCCTCGAGTGCCGATTTTAACGAGTCTGGTAACGCGGACCAGTCCGACAGCGCGACGCCGCGCATATAACCAAAACACCACTCTTCAACGATGGTCAGTTCATGCTCGTCAATTTCACGCAAACCAAACAGCGGCTCAAACTGCTCAGGATATTCATCCAGGCGATCGGCCGTATCCGCCATATGTTGAAACGCCAGGTTCATGAAACGCGTCATTTCTTTTTCGGAGGACCAGCGAGGAACATATTGCGCGCCGCCCCAAATAGCGACCAGCCACTGCTCCGGTTCAATTTCATACGGTGAACTCAGTACCGCCGTCAGTAAACCATCCAGTTCTGACACATCCAGAATAGCCTTATCTGTATTGTACTTAGTCAGTACATCATCCAGCCATTCCAGTTCGCTCTCGTTTAATGGTCCCGTTTTCATAACGCTTTTCCTTAGTCAAAAAATCTTGCCTGTGATCATCCTACATGGCTGGAGGGATAACAGATATAAATGGGCATATGCGGCTTACAGCAGCCGCCTGTTCAGGTTAACAGGAAAAGAGGGGAATTCCGGTAGTTAACGCACAAAAGAGAACACTAAGCCGCCGGGCATCATACCGGGAAAACACAATAAAACCACCCGCAGGTGGTTTACTGTTGTTCAATACGGTTGAGCGTTGCGGTATAGCCCGTTTTCGCTACTGCGTTAAGTAGAGTATCGGTTGGGAAACCTTCTGGCACGATGGCTTCTGCCTGCCGGGTTTTGAGAGAGGATTTTGCTTTAATCACGCCGTCGGTTTCACGTAGCGCCTGATTGACCGAAATAACGCATAACGAGCAGGTCATATTTTGTATATCCAGCACCACTTTTTGATTGGCCGCCTGAGCCCACAGCGGCAACAGCAAGCATGCAACTAACGCGAAGATCTTCATTCAAATACCTCATAAAACCAGGCAACAAGCGTTGGGTAAAATAGCACCGGCAAAATCAATGCCAGCGCGCACCAGTAGAGAACGCGCGCTTGCTTCAGAGTTAACCACCCGGAGCACCACAACCGTTTGGAAAAATAGAGCCGCCAGAAGACACGCAGTAATAATCCCAGGGACAGCAGTACCAGAGGAGTTCGCAAAAACTCAAACCGGGTGAAAACGGCGAAGCTCGCCGCCGAAATACCAAACAGCAGGTAAAGTAGCGGTCCAACACAGCATAAGCCAGCGGTGACGGCGGCCGCAGCAGCCGTCAACAGGGTAATCCCCGCACCTTTAGCGTTGTTCTGTGGCGACATAGCTGTAGGAGAACGCTTTAGGATCATAGAAATTGATCGGGTCGCCATCGACTTCAGCGTAAGGATAACCAAAGTTATTCATGGCTCCCTGCTCCGTTGCCGGATACAACTCGAAATCACGCCCGTAGTTGAATCCAACCCAGTTCATTTCCCAGTTACCAAACAGGTAAGCGTTAACCGCCTGGACATCGGCATCCTGATGCGTTTTTTTCTCTGCCAGACGCATTTTGGTCACGTCAGCAGGATCGCACGGTAACCAACCGTAACCTGCCAGATAGAACTCAGCGCGGCAGTGTTGACCGCCGCTCACGTTGGCAACGCCTGCACTGTCGGCTGTGCCAAAAGCACTTTTCGAGTAACGTTCGAGCTTATTGGCCTTGCCCAGACGGATGCCAAACAGTTCGCGCGCCGGAATACCGCTGGCCCGCGCCAGAGCAACAAAAACGGAGCTCATGTCGGTGCATTTTCCTTTGAGCTTACCGCTTTTTAATATCTCCGCCACATCCCCCGTGCCGCAGCCAATAACGTCATTGTCACGCTCCATATGGCTGCTGACCCATTCGTAAATCAGGCGCGCTTTTTTCAGCGGATCCTGCTCATTACCGGTGATTTTACGCGCGGTTTCCAGGACCAGTCCATCAACTGGGGTATGTGCCGTCGGCAACAGATACGGTTTTACATCCAGCGGATAAATAATCTGCTCAGGTGCCTGCCAGTTTTTCAGCGCGTCCTGCTTCAGCGGTTCCCAGTCGGCGGTTTCAATGTCGATATCAACGTTAACCAACAATTCACCCTGCGAGTCTGCCCAGGTGGCAAACAGCGTTTTCGCGCCATAGGTATTATTGGTGGTGACGTACGCCTGCTTATAGTTTCCGCTAAAGGCAAGCGCCGTCATTTGTTGAAACGCGGTATCCACCGGTAGCGGGATCCACAGTTTCACCACGCCGCTCGATCCCTTAGGAGGATTAAGTTTATACGTTTGAGATAAGACAAAGCGTCGACGAGCCACTGGCGCAACGGATGGCTCAGCGGCACGTACCGTCTGGCTAATGACTGCAGGGCCGACTAATCCGGCGGCGGAAAGGAGAACGCTATTTTTGAGAAACTGACGACGTTGCATTGCTGTCTGTCCAGGTTGTAAGAGTTGAGCTACGGCTAAAGGGGAAACCGTACGCGATCATCACAGCAGACAGAGGCTGGCATAAAAAGGCGAGTCGATGGAGATTATTCATCAATAACAGACCTGTTAACTGTGAATGAAGTGAGAAACTGCAAGGTCGCTATTAAGCCATTTACAGCCACAAAAGTACAGCAGCGGAGATACGTTCAGACTATATACACAGTCGTTGCCAGTTTGCGGGCTAACCCTCTTGCCCCTTCGCGCATGACCGTGTTGTGATTCCAGCGAAATACAGGTGCTGCCAGCGGGGCGAGATAATTCATCCAACGGATCGTGGTACGCACATTCCAGTCATATCTGACAATAGTCGCTGTACCATTGGCAGTAAAATACCATACCCCTCGCCCTTCCACCGCGCCGCTGGCTTGTCCTTCAAGCAGTGTGCAAGGCCGTATTTTCAACACATTGATATCAAAGGTTAAGCGATAAGGAAGCGCCCCTTTCCAGGTATAACGATGCAACGCCCCAATACCCCGTAAATCCCCTTTCCTTATCTCAACGATGCGTTCCAGACTTCCCCACCATTCAGGCCAGCTATCCGGATGGGAAAAAACATCCCATACCTCCTGAATTGAAGCCTCAACACGCCAGACTGTGGAAAACTGATAGTCAGCCATAGTGCAGGCTCCCTCAAGGCGTGAAAAAATTGACGGGGAAACGGGTGTTGATAACCATAGCATCCAGAAGAACAGTTTCTAATCGCTGCCCATCTGGCGCATAGCTGATCACTTTGGCAGGGAGTCCGTGATAATTATCCAGCCAGATGTCGTAGCGGTGAACGCAACTCGCGGAGAAAATGAGACGCGCATAACCGCCCCCTTGTATCGGTACTATCTGCAAACTGGAGTCATCAGCTGTCGACTGTTTTTATTATAGTTCTTAATTGCGCGGCACTCCTCTCCCGCCCCCTTAGACTCTGTACAGGCAACAGGCTTAAATTGTTCATTTTCTATTCAGATGAGATGAAGGTATAAGACTATACTTTAATAGCCATACTTTTAATGGGTATTAATCATGAAACTGCCATCGGTATTTTCATGCGCCGTCCTCGTATTGCTGCTGGCGTCATCGTCTGCCGCAGCCAGCGCGTTACAAAACCAGGCCGCAAGAGAGCAAGAGTTAAGCGCGGCACTTCTTGCAGGACATGGCGTCATCATCATTAGCGAGGCGGATGATTTCGCTTTCACATTCAGGGCACGTAACCGAATCCACAGACATTTGGCGATTCAGGATGGCATAGGCGATCCCATCATGATGAATGGTTTTCAGGACCACAACTATAATCCCGCCCGGGATGGCTTTATCAACAACCCAGCCCGGGGAAGGTTTATGTTTAATGCACCGATTCGTCGATAGATTGATTGGCAATGGGGAGTGTGTAGCGGACGGCTTAACGTATCTGGCTGGCTTACTTGACGCAAAATACCTATGGTTCGTCAAAAGCCGGCACAAAAAAACCACCCGTAGGTGGTTTCGCGACACTGCTTATTGCTTTGATTGTTCTATTCTTTCCCATGGTACCGGTGTGGGATTTGCCCCCACACAGCACGAACGCCGAGCAGTTCAGGATATTTTTCAAGAAGTTAATATGTAACTTACTTCTGCGTAAACACCTTTGTTAATCAGTTATGCGGGATCGGAAATTCGGCAACAGAAAACTGGTGATTCGATTATTTTTAACCTGCGTGGTTAAGCTTGTTGCAGACCGTTCAAATCGTTAAGCATCCGCTTGAGACATTTGATTTTATTCTTATCGCGAACTGATTGCGAAAGCTTACTGAGTTGAAAAAACGTTTTGTCACCAAACCCGTCAATGACTTTGAAGCGATAATCCTGACGCTCGCTATCCCAGGCATAAACAATGTTTTTACAATGCAGGGAGTTAATAATGACTTTGGTGCTGACAAACCATGCTAAAAAAGCATTCAGCTTCTGCAATTTGCTGTCATCGAGTTCTTTTTTGAGAGCAAGCTGATAAAGAGTTTGAGCAATGTTGCCATGCTCATCGCACTCCTTCACAGTGATCTGCCCTAGACCTTTATTTGTTTCAACAAGACCTTCGATCTTTTGCATATAAAGAGAGTCTGTTTGATGGCCAGGCTTGCATTCTTTAAGGTCCCGGAAGACTTCCCGTAACTTGCTTTTATAGTTCGCAATATCTGAAATAACGATTTTGATCAGCAGGTTACTATCCTGTGGATGCTGAAAGACGTAACGATCGTTACCTCGTGCAAGTAAGTCTTCATCTGTCAATACAAGCTCTTGTTTCATGATAGTTTTTGACTCTTACCCTAAGGGAAATGAAATTGCCTCAACTGACCTGCATCGGTAAGTTCTGCTAATCAAAAACTATTATGTATATATTTATTTCAATAATTGATAAACGAAATGCATTCGGAGTGAGACAAATGCCTCTTCTGGCAAGTGGGCAGGCTAATGAACCTGTTTTGATACCCCCGCAAATCAGCTTCTCCAGTCGTGAACGAGGGTTATCAGCGAAGAGCAGGCACCGGTATGAAGTCAACAGGCACCCGATAATATTAAGCGGAAAGATTACTTAACCCGTTTCCCTTTTTCGTCAATGACCTTTTCGCCATCCTCTTTGGTAAAAGAGCCTTTCTGAGCTTCAGGTAAAATATCCAGCACAATTTCTGAGGGACGACAAAGACGCGTGCCAAGCGGCGTCACAACAATCGGTCGATTAATCAGGATCGGATGCTGAATCATAAAATCGATCAACTGCTCATCAGAAAACTTATCCTCATCAAGACCCAATTGCTCATAAGGTTCAACGTTCTTGCGCAGCAATGCGCGTACTGAAATGCCCATATCTGAAATCAGTTTGGTCAGTTCATCACGAGTCGGGGGCGTATCGAGATAATAAATAATAGTTGGTTCGTTACCGCTGTTACGGATCATTTCCAGCGTGTTACGTGAGGTGCCACAGGCCGGGTTGTGATAGATGGTAATGTTGCTCATATCAGTATCTCATTACAAAGTGACAGAGAGCCGCCACGCCAGCGCGGCCAGAGTGACGAACAGCACGGGCAGAGTCATGATAATGCCGGTGCGGAAGTAATATCCCCAGGTGATGGTCATATTTTTCTGTGCCAACACATGAAGCCACAGCAGAGTTGCCAGACTGCCTATCGGGGTGATTTTAGGCCCTAAATCGCAGCCAATCACATTGGCATAAATCATCGCCTCTTTGACGACGCCGGTCGCAGCACTCCCGTCAATGGACAATGCACCAATCAGCACCGTCGGCATATTGTTCATCACAGACGACAGGAAGGCAGTCAGGAAGCCGGTACCGAACGTGGCAGCCCATAAACCTTTGTCTGCCAGCATATTGAGTACAGCAGAAAGATACTCGGTGAGTCCTGCATTACGCAGGCCGTAGACGACCATATACATACCCAGCGAGAAAATCACGATCTGCCAGGGCGCCCCACGCAGAACTTTCCCGGTATTAATGGCGTGGCCACGCTTGGCTACCACGAACAGCACCGCAGCCCCAACTGCTGCTATCGCGCTTACAGGGATCCCCAGCGGCTCCAGAAGAAAGAAACCGACCAACAGGAACAGCAGAACAATCCAGCCCGCCCTGAACGTCGCCGGATCTTTAATCGCACTGGCGGGCATCTTGAGCAGTGAAACGTCATATCTGGCCGGGATGTCGCGGCGGAAGAAGAGATGAAGCATGACCAGCGTGGCAGCAATGGCCGCCAGGTTTACAGGGACCATCACGGAGGCATACTGTGTAAAGCCCAGGCCGAAGAAATCCGCCGAGACAATATTGACCAGGTTAGAGACAATCAGCGGCAGGCTGGCAGTATCTGCGATAAATCCTGCAGCCATGACAAAGGCCAGCGTCGTCGCCTGGCTGAACCCCAGGGCGAGCAGCATCGCAATCACAATCGGCGTCAGTATCAGTGCTGCACCGTCGTTAGCAAACAGCGCAGCGACAGCAGCGCCAAGCAGTATTATCCAGGTAAACAGCAGGCGACCACGCCCGTTACCCCAGCGGGAGACATGCAGCGCGGCCCATTCAAAGAAACCGGACTCATCAAGCAGCAGGCTGATGATAATCACCGCTATGAATGCCGCTGTTGCGTTCCAGACGATATTCCAGACTACGGGAATATCATCAATGTGGATGACCCCCGTCCCCAGTGCCAGTAAGGCTCCGATACTTGCGCTCCAGCCAATGCTGAGACCTCTGGGCTGCCAGATGACCAGGACCAGCGTCAGTATAAAAATACTCCCTGCCAAAAGCATTTTAGATTCCTTTATATATGATTATGTGTATGTAAAAAATTCTCTCAACAGGATGTGCAGGCTGATTTTTTCAGCCATTCACCCACATCTTTCCTCAGACACTGCCAGGACGTCGTGATCGTCTCAGCGGCCCACGCTGGCATGTGGGGAGACAGACGGTAGTGAATCCATTTGCCTTCCCGGCGGTCAAGCACCAGCTCTGCTTCACGCAGAATAGCCATGTGGCGAGAAATTTTAGGCTGTGATTCAGAGGTCGCCGCGCATATATCGCATACGCACAGTTCGCCGGATTCCCGGAGAAGCATAACAATCGCGAGACGGGTTTCATCCGACAGGATTTTAAAAAGCTGAACAGGCTGTAGCATTTTTTACTCCGTTCCCTTTAGAATACATATATGATAAATCATATGTGTTGAATTTGAAATCACAGAACCTCCCGGAGGAGTAAAAAATGGAACACTTTCCTGCACTGAATGCTGATTGCTTCGATCAGCAGATTGCTGAACGCCTGCAGCTCCAGGAGCCGCCACGCATACTGATCCTGTATGGCTCGGTAAGAGAGCGTTCTTACAGTCGTTTTGCCGCAGAAGAAGCGGGACGCCTGCTGACGGCGATGGGAGCGGAAGTAAGACTGTTTAACCCCTCAGGTTTACCCCTGCCGGATGATGCCCCAGATACGCACCCAAAAGTCACCGAGCTGCGCGAGCTGGTCAGATGGTGTGATGGGATGGTGTGGAGTTCCCCGGAACGGCATGGGGCAATGAGTGCGGTGATGAAGGCACAGATCGACTGGATACCCTTAAGCGAAGGGGCCGTTCGCCCTTCACAGGGAAAAACACTGGCGGTGATGCAGGTCTGCGGCGGGTCGCAGTCGTTTAACGCCGTGAACCAGATGCGTATCCTTGGGCGCTGGATGAGGATGTTCACGATCCCTAACCAGTCCTCAGTAGCCAAAGCCTGGCAAGAATTCGATGAGAGCGGGCGAATGAAACCTTCGTCCTGGTATGATCGTATCGTCGATGTCGCCGAGGAGTTGTTTAAAATCACGCTGCTGCTCAAGGGGCAAACCGATTACCTTGCCGATCGCTACAGCGAACGAAAAGAGAGCCATCAGGAGCTTTCATCCCGCGTCAATCAGGCCAAAATATAACGGCCTTTTTTACTGAGCTCAAAAACGTCCGCTTTTTGCTGTGCGTTCAACCGCTGGATGCAACAATGTTAATTCTTTGCTGGCTGCGAACCGATAAGCCAGCTCCTTTTGGAAAATACTGTCTGAGCAATCTGTTCGTATTTTCATTAGAACCACGCAGCCAGGGAGATTGAGGATTACAGAAATAAATTTGGGAAGCCGCCCTTATCATCAGGCTCTTTGCGATACCTTTTCTTTATATTTACATATCCAAAACATCATAAAGTTAAGATTTTTTGGACAAATTAGGGTATGGTTGAAGTTCATCCACTCAAGGAAAAGCCTATGTCAGAACGTAAAGACTCTAAATCACGCCGCAACTATCTTGTCAAATGCACCTGCCCAAACTGTACCCAACAATCTGAACACAGTTTTTCAAGAGTACAAAAAGGTTCTCTTTTAATCTGTCCTCATTGCAATAAAGTATTCCAGACAAACCAAAAAGAAGCAGCCTGAATCCGTTTTAGACTCTATTTCTGGAACAGAATCACCACCTCTGTATTTTAATATTTATCAAGCTACAGATAACAGAAAACCCGCTGGCTGCGGGTTTAGTATTTTCATATTTAAAAATAAAAAATATGGTGATATCTGGGAAAAGCTATCCTCTTGCGTATGTTGTCGTGCAAAGCAAGTGGTTAGACTTTTCGTGCAGCGAACCTACACGTACTCACAATGGTCAGCATACTTTCTCATGCAAAAGAGAGATGAAATATGCTGACCATTGCCCTGAATGCCGGATCAGTAACATTTCATCTCTACTGACCCAACAATACATTCATTGCTTTTGTCAGTATGTCTACTCAGGCTTTAGCCTTCTTCGTTATCGCATACAGACAAAAAAAGGATTTACTCTGTAATAACTACATTGCCAGCAACCGGACCTTTAGTACCATTCTCAATGGAGTATGAGACTTTTTGCCCTTCAAACAAGGTGCGGAAATTATCGCTCTGGATAGCAGAAAAATGTACAAATAAATCTTTACTACCGTCAACAGGAGAAATAAAACCGAATCCCTTATCGGCATTAAACCATTTTACTAAACCATTCATCTTTTTTGACATTTTGTATTCCTTAATTTGGCCTTCCGGCGAACATGGTTTTATTACAGAAACTACTTAGTGCTTAGTGGGGAGACTCAAAGAAGGGATAAATATAAAACACCTGAAATGAGAACTGCTTTAGTAAACTACTTTGTATTTTGTCTGTTCTTCAAACCGACGCGACCATTAACGCACGGGCGTATATAATAATCAATGTTTATTTTAGCTATCCAGATCTCACGATTGCTGAAAAATATTTCTGGCATTATCCAGGGGTATGTGTATAGTGCAACACGTTATTAGCTTTAAGGAATTTTTTTGTCTCGTAAAATGACAGGAATTGTCAAAGCCTTTGACTGCAAGAGCGGTAAAGGCCTTATCTCCCCCTCCGATGGTCGCAAAGATGTACAGCTTCACATTTCAGCCTTAAGTCTCCGTGACTCAGAAGTACTCATCCCCGGATTACGCGTTGAGTTTTGTCGAATAAATGGTCTTCGAGGCCCCTCGGCTGCGAACGTTTATCTCTCATGACCTGTAGTCGCCCCTCCTGACTTCTGGAATCATAAAAGAGAATTTCAAAACAGGGAGAGTTTCATATGTATCAGAAAATCTATCTCAACGACTGGCTGACAGGCCTTAAGAGCTCATGCTGCACGCTGATAGTGACTCTACTTGTTTTCATCTAACCAGTTAGTTCACCGCATACTGATGGTGCAAATAGACCGGTAAGAGTTGCAATAGCGTTGGCGTATCTGTGTTGCGCCTGTCAGGGTGATATGCTGCGTTACACCCCAAATGCCTTTAATGCACAAAGGATGAAAGCCAGGGGATTTCTGATCTTGAAGGTTCGCTGCGCGAGAAGCAGGAAATTTCAGGCACAAAAAAACCACCCGTAGGTGGTTTCACGACACTGCTTATTGCTTTGATTATTCTTTTCTTTCCCATGGTACCCGGAGTGGGACTTGAACCCACACAGCGCGAACGCCGAGGGATTTTAAATCCCTTGTGTCTACCGATTCCACCATCCGGGCTCGGGAAGAAATTGGAGGCGCGTTCCGGAGTCGAACCGGACTAGACGGATTTGCAATCCGCTACATAACCGCTTTGCTAACGCGCCGAAATCTTCTGGCTTTTCAGCCAACATCCGCTATTGCCGATGTCTTTAATTTGGAGCGGGAAACGAGACTCGAACTCGCGACCCCGACCTTGGCAAGGTCGTGCTCTACCAACTGAGCTATTCCCGCATCACCAAGTAACTTTGTTAATCACTTGATTTTGTTATCGTCTGGCAATCAGTGCTGCCGTTCGATGCGTTGCATTCTACTTACCTGACGCAATGAGTCAACGATATTTTTCACCACTGACGATCGTTTGCTGAAATTTGCGCCGAAACGATCACTGTTCAAGCAAATCTCCCCACGCAGCGCTCAAATACTGGAACATTGACCACAACGTCAGTATCGCGGCGACGAAGAAAAGTGCGATCCCGGCGTACTCTACCCAAATATTTGGACGCCACAGCAGCCATGCGAGCGCGGCCATTTGCGAAGTGGTTTTCACTTTGCCGATCCAGGACACCGCCACACTGCTACGTTTACCCAGTTCAGCCATCCACTCACGCAGCGCAGAGATAATAATTTCACGCGCGATCATCGTGGCGGCAGGAAGCGTTACCCACCAACTGTGATAGTGCTCGGTCACCAGCACCATCGCGATAGCCACCAGTACCTTATCAGCGACCGGATCGAGGAAGGCGCCAAAACGCGTGCTTTGGTTCCAGCGACGCGCCAGATAGCCGTCAAACCAGTCGGTGACCGCCGCAATACAGAAGATCAGCGCACAAACGAAGGGAGCCCAGGTGAATGGCAGATAAAAAGCCAATACAAAGAATGGGATCAGGATGACGCGAAACAGCGTGAGCAACGTAGGGATATTAAATTGCATATGACGGATAACTATCTGTTGTCAGTAAAATTACCCCTATGTTGCTACAGAGGGCCTAATGTTTCAACGAGTAGAAGATCTTTTCTGCCAGAGCTTGCGAAATACCCGGCACTTTTGCAATTTCTTCAATACTCGCGTTACGAAGGCCTTGCAAACCGCCCATATATTTCAACAACATCTGCCGACGCTTCGGCCCGACACCTTCAATAGTCTCCAGCGTGCTGGTACTTTTCACCTTCGCCCGTTTTTTACGGTGCCCGCTAATCGCATGATCGTGAGATTCATCGCGGATATGCTGGATAACGTGCAAAGCTGGCGAATCCGGCGGAAGGCTAAAGCCCTCACCTTCCGGCTCAAAGAACAGCGTTTCCAGGCCTGCTTTACGATCGGCCCCTTTTGCCACACCCAACAAAAGCGGGTGCTGTTTGTCCCAGGGAACGTCCAGCTCAGCAAACACGGCTTTCGCCTGCCCCAGTTGACCTTTCCCGCCGTCGATCAATATGACGTCCGGAATCTTACTTTCTTCAATCGCCTTACCGTAGCGCCGGCGGAGAACCTGATTCATTGCAGCATAATCATCACCCGGCGTAATACCCGTGATGTTATAGCGGCGATACTCGGCGCGCAGTGGTCCATTGGCATCGAATACCACGCAGGAGGCTACCGTCTGCTCGCCCATCGTGTGGCTGATATCAAAGCACTCCATGCGTTTCACTGCGGGTAACTTGAGTACTGATGCCAGCGCCGTCAGGCGTTGAGTAATGGTCGACTGCTGGGAAAGTTTTGTGGTTAACGCCACCGCCGCGTTGGTACGCGCCAGCTTCAGATACCGCGCGCGATCGCCTCGCGGTTTCGTCTGAACGTTGATCTTCCGCCCGGCCAGCTCAGACAAAGAGTCCGCCAGCAGGGTTTTATCGCTAAGATTAAAATCGAGCAGGATCTCACCGGGTAAGGTGCGCATCTGACTTCCCTGCAGATAAAACTGTCCGACAAAGGTTTCAACGACCTCGCCGAGTTCTGTTCCACCAGGGACTTTCGGGAAATAGCTACGACTGCCTAACACTTTACCCTGGCGAATAAACAGCACGTGCACACACGCCATGCCGGCGTCAAACGCCACGCCGATGACGTCCAGATCGTCTCCGGTATTAGAGACAAACTGTTTTTCGGTCACGCGGCGTACGGCCTGAATTTGGTCACGAATGCGGGCAGCCTCTTCAAACTCGAGATTCTGGCTGGCTTTTTCCATCCGGGCGATCAGCTGCGTTAATACCTGATCGTCTTTCCCGGACAGGAACAGACGAACGTAATCAACCTGCTGCGCATACTCTTCCTCACTCACCAGGCCCGCCACACACGGACCGAGGCAGCGGCCAATCTGATATTGCAGACAGGGCCGCGAGCGATTGCGATAAACACTATTTTCGCACTGACGAATAGGGAAGATTTTCTGCAGCAACGCCAGCGTTTCACGTACGGCATAGCCGTTAGGAAACGGTCCAAAGTACTCGCCTTTGGCATGCTTGGCCCCGCGATGCATTGCCAGGCGAGGATGGGTATCACCGCTGAGGAAAATAAAAGGATAGGATTTATCGTCGCGCAGCAAAACGTTATAACGCGGCTGATACAGCTTGATGTAGTTGTGCTCAAGCAATAACGCCTCGGTTTCGGTGTGCGTTACCGTGACATCAATCTGCTGTATTTGCGCGACCAGTGCTTCGGTCTTACGCGATGCGAGGTTGCTACGGAAGTAGCTGGAAAGCCTTTTTTTCAGGTCTTTCGCTTTCCCGACGTAGATGACCGTCCCGGCGTCATCATACATACGATAAACGCCGGGCTGACTGGTCACGGTTTTCAGGAACGCTTTGGCATCAAACTGATCGGTCACTGGCTTGTTAATGTCTCCGCATTACACAGGCCATGGCGAATTGCCAGGTGAGTCAGCTCAACATCGCCGTGAATGTTTAATTTACTGAACATTCGATAGCGATAGCTGTTCACCGTTTTAGGACTAAGATTCAGTTGCTCTGAGATCTCATTGACCTTCTGACCTTTGGTGATCATCAGCATAATCTGCAACTCACGTTCAGACAAACTGGCAAACGGGGTTTCCGTTTTCTCAGGCTCAATCTGGCTAAGCGCCATCTGCTGAGCGATATCGGAGGCAATATAACGTTGGCCAGAATAAACCGAACGAATCGCACTCACGACCTCCTGGGGCGCAGCCCCCTTACTGAGATAGCCCGCGGCTCCCGCCTGCATGACTTTTGCAGGTAACGGGTTTTCGGTATGGACAGTCAGCATGATCACTTTAATGTCAGCCGTTGAACGCGCAATTTTACGCGTTGCCTCAAGGCCACCAATACCGGGCATATTCATGTCCATCAGCACAACGTCAACGGAATTTGAGCGGCACCATTTTACCGCATCTTCACCGCAGCACGCCTCGCCGACAACTTTAATGCCTTTTATATCTTCAAGAATGCGTCGTATCCCTGCGCGCACCAGTTCGTGGTCATCAACAAGAAAAACGTTGATCAAAGGAATATCTCCAGAATAGGGATAACGCTACCGATAGTTAATCGGTCCTATGTTAACGGGTTTTATCTCAACTTTGAAATGTAAAAAACACCCGTCTTTCGATTTTGCTCTCGTTTTTGGAAATTAGAAGGTACGACGAGTGGAAACTTTCTGTTATGGCAACCTTTTGCCACGGTTATATCTGCATAGCTGTTTCAGAATAGTGACAAAAAATTCATATTCGTCCGTTGAATGCAAAATAGGCAGCTAAAGTTGTAACAATAATTAACGAGTAAAATACTCGAAATAAACAACAGATGGAGAAAATATATGCAGTGCAACATGTTGTTTATTTTAATGTCCGCGACTTATGTTTGCGCAGAAAACAACCGCTGATATTTTTAGCCTCGCTTATGGTATACTCCGGCGCCTTAAGATTTGACATCGCACTTTTTCATTGAAACATAACGAGGAAAATAAATGAGTACGCCTGACTTTTCCACTGCTGAGAATAACCAGGAACTGGCCAACGAAGTCACCTGCCTGAAAGCCATGTTAACGCTGATGCTGCAGGCAATGGGCCAAGCCGATGCAGGGCGCGTGATTCTTAAAATGGAAAAACAGATCGCGCTGATTGAAGATCAATCACAGGCTGCGGTATTTTCCAGCACTGTTAAGCAAATTAAACAGGCCTACCGCCAGTAATAAGAACCCGGCTGACAGCGATGCTCTCAGCCGGGTTTGCGTCTGACACTCAGAACGATAATTTACTCAGATCAGCCCGGTTGCCGCGGCATAACAGGCGATCTGCGTTTTGTTGGGTGCATTAAATTTCTTTTGCATATTTTTCTGGTGAAAGTTAACGGTATTTTCAGAAATCGACAGAATAATCGCTATCTCTGAAGAGGTTTTCCCCTCTGCCGTCCATTTCAATATCTCTTTTTCCCGCTTGCTAAAGCGCATCTCTGGCGCCATGACCATGTCATCTTGCAGCCGCGTCAGTACCGACAAGCTTTCCCGCACCAGCAGTTGCATCCTGAGCTCTACCTCATCGTTTGCAAAGCGACTATTACGGACACTTGCACGCGATACCGATAAAAAACCCAACGCCCGATTAGGCAACATTAAGCATTGCGTCATCCCTTTACGTAAACCGTGATTGCGCGCGGCATCCCACAGGGGCTGTGCATCGCGAAATAAGGTATCGTTCCAGGGTAAATGCCCCTGACTGAAGTTTTCAGGCTTCAGCACCGGATCAATAGCGAAATAATTCTCGGACTGATAATGCGCCACCCATGCTTTGGGATAGGTCGTGTGAAGCGACGTTTTAGGTCGGGTAAAAGGTACGGGATGACGAACACAGAGCGCGTAAAAATCGAACTCTAAATGCTGCGTCTGTTGTTGTAATTCATTATAGACATCCTCTGCCGTCGCCATTTCCTGAAAGCGTAACAGCATGCTCCGTCGCCAGGTGAAGAAATCATGACCCTGCATACTAAGTGGTAATACCCCTGAGATTGATAATCATCCAAACATATGAAACAAGCTAACACATAAATGTATTTTATATATGCAAATTATCGGACAAATGGTCAATTACTTGAGCATTACTCAACGACGGCAGGAAGTAACAGTATTGGGAGTTAATAATAAAGCAATAATTATAAATAGTTATGCGAACAACACTCGTCAAAAAACAATTTCGACGAGTGCTGCATGCACTATTTATTGCATCAGAAACTTTTCAAGAAACTGACGGGTTCGCGGTTGCTGCGGATGCGTGAATAAGGATTTAGCTGGCCCCTGCTCCACTATCCTTCCTTGATCCATAAATATCGCCCGATCGGCAACGTCGCGCGCAAAGCTCATTTCATGCGTCACAATCACCATGGTGCGTTTTTCCTGCGCCAGTTGGCGGATGGTATTAAGTACCTCACCAACCAGTTCAGGATCAAGCGCGGAGGTAGGCTCATCAAACAGAATCACCTCGGGGCGCATCGCCAACGCCCGGGCAATCGCTACGCGCTGCTGCTGCCCGCCGGACAAACGCCGCGGATAGCTGGTTTCTTTACCAGCTAACCCGACTTTCGCCAGCAGTTCGCGCGCTCGGGCTGTCGCTTCGGCTTTCGGTTCGCCTTTAACAATCACCGGACCTTCAATAATGTTTTCCAGCACCGTGCGATGCGGGAACAAATTAAAGTTCTGGAACACAAAGCCCACGTGCTGGCGCAACTGACGAATCAGACCTTTCTGCTGAGTTAACGAACGCGCGGTATCAATGGTAATCTCACCCACCTTAATGGTGCCCGCCTCCGGTTGCTCCAGCAAATTAATGCTGCGCAGCAGCGTAGTTTTGCCCGAGCCGCTCGGCCCGATAATCGCCACAACTTCACCGGGTTTGACGTCAAGATCGATCCCATGCAGCACCGTTTGCCCATGGAATTTTTTGACCAGGTTTCTGACTTCGATAGCACTCATTTCGGCTCTCTCTCCTGGCGATTCAGTTGCTCTTCAAAATAGTTTTGCAGTGCAGAAAGCACCGTCGCCATCACCCAATAAATCAACGAGGCTGCCAGATACATCGTGAATACCTCCAGCGTACGCGAGGTAATCAACTGCGCCTGACGGAACAGTTCCGGTACCTGAATAGTCGCGGCCAGAGAGGTGTCTTTCACCAGGCTGATAAAGCTGTTACTCAGCGGCGGGAGCGCAACCCGCGCAGCCTGCGGCAGGATTGCCCGGCGCATGGTTTGCCACCGCGTCATACCAATACTGGCACCCGCTTCCCACTGCCCTTTGTCGATGGAGGAGATTGCCGCACGCAGCGTTTCCGCAGCGTAGGCCGCCGTATTAAGCGACAAGCCAATCATCGCCGCCGGAATCGGATCAAGCTCAATACCAAACTGCGGCAGACCGTAATAGATCATGAACAGCTGGGCAATCAACGGCGTTCCGCGAAAGATAGAGATATAAAAGCGCGCCAGCCAGCGCACAGGCAGCAGCGGCGACAGACGCATCAGCGCCAGGATAAACCCCAGCACGAGGCCAAAGAACATCCCACCGATACTCAGTTGCAGCGTAAACACTGCGCCCTTGAGCAGATACGGCAGAGAATCAATCACCAGTTGGATACTTTCATGCATTAGCGTTTTTCTACCTGGTCGTTACACGTGAGGATGGTAGGCAAACAGCGCAGGTGCCCCACCAGTATGAATAAAGAGAATTGGCCCTTCATCTTTGAAGCGCTTCTGGCTGATGCCATCAATCAGACCCGCCATCGCCTTGCCGGTATACACCGGATCCAACAAAATGCCTTCCAGGCGCGCCAGCAGTTTTACCGCCTCCATGCCCTCTTCGTTTGGCGTACCGTAGCCCGGCGCATAATAATCGTCCCATAACAGGATTTCCGCTGAGGCCGTCAGTTCCAGCTCCCGGGCAATATCCTGCTGCAGTGCAACAACTTTGGGCTTTTGATCCGCCACGCTGCGTGAGACGGTCACGCCGATGAGTTCGACGTCTGGCATCAATTGCTCCAGGCCCACGGCCAGTCCGGCATGGGTTCCCGCACTGCCCGAGGCCACCACTACGGAAGAGAGCGAAACGGCCCCTTCACACTGTTGGGCAATTTCCAGCGCACTTTCCACATAGCCCAGCGCACCCAGTGCATTGGAACCCCCAACCGGGATCACATACGGGCGGAACCCTTGCGCTTCAATCCGCGTCGCCAGATCCTGCAGCTGTGCATTAGGGTCGGTAAGCGCATCGCACATTTCAATCTGCGTATTAAACAGGTCCAACAGCAGACGGTTGCCATTGGTGAGATAGTTTTCGGCAGTGGTGCCTATCGGATTTTCCAACAGCGCCACGCAGTGCAAGCCAAGCTTAGCGGCGACCGCCGCCGTCTGGCGAACATGGTTAGACTGAATCGCACCCGCGGTTATCAGCGTATCCGCGCCTTCACGCAGCGCGTCTGCGGCCAGAAACTCCAGCTTACGCAGCTTATTGCCGCCCATAGCCATCGGCGTGACGTCATCGCGTTTAATGAAAATATCGCGCCCGAGGTAATCTGAGAGGCGCGGAAGATATTCGAGTGGCGTTGGCGCGCCAATAAATTCCAGACGTGGAAAGCGCGTTAAATTATGCAGCGGCATACAGCCTCCGGTATTCGTTGTTGTGATGTTCTTTTATTATGCACGTTCAGGCGCAATGAAATAAAAAAAGGCGCTGTTAAAGGCGCCTTTTTTCATCAGATGACGATTATTTCGTCACATCTGCTCCAAACCATTTTTCAGACAGAGCTTTCAGTGAACCGTCTTTTTGCATTTCAGCAATGGCTGCATCCACCGCTTTCAGCAGATCTTCATTGCCTTTACGCAGCGCCACGCCGGACTCCTGGCGGGAGAATGCTTCACCGGTAACGGCCAGCGTATCCTTGGTTTTTTTCACCAGATCCAGCGCGGCCAGACGGTCAACCAGGATGGCGTCGATACGACCTACACGCAGATCCTGATATTTGGTCGGGTCATCATCATAGGTACGAATATCCACGCCCTGCACGTTCTGGCGCAGCCACTCTTCATAGTTGGTTCCCAGACCCACGCCGACTTTTTTACCTTTCAGATCGGCAGCAGTCTTAATAACGCCTTCATTGCCTTTCTTCACCAGCGCCTGGATACCAGAGACCGTATACGGGGTAGAGAAATCGTATTTTTTCTTACGATCATCAGAGATAGTCACCTGGTTGATGACCACGTCAATGCGTTTGGAATCAAGAGAAGCCAGCATACCGTCCCATTTGGTCGGCTTCAGCGTGGCTTTCACTCCGAGATGCTTGGCCAGCTCCTCGGCAAACTCCACTTCGAAACCGGTCAGCTTGCCGTCATCGCCCTGAAAACTAAACGGGGGATAGGTCCCTTCCAGGCCCACCAGCAGCGTGCCGCGCTCTTTAACTTTATTTAACAGACCTTCATCTGCATAAGTCTTCACGCTCATTCCGGCGACAAGTGCAACAGCCATTACACCCATCAGAGCCTGACGTCCCAGAAGTGCTAATTTCATAGTTACCCCGAATATTGTCATTAGTGACTATCATTTATGACTACAGTGTAAAGCGTTTGCCGTGATCCACAAACACGACTCTGTTACACCTTATTCGTTTTTAATATATATCAGAACTGGCTGTCCAGGAGGATTTCTGCATATGTCCCATATGCGTATGGGCTTTAAACTGCTCATACTTACGCAAGGCGATGCGGTAATTGTTGGTGCTGGTTTCCGGCAGCCACGGGGCAAGGTTTTCGTCGAGAAACCCTTCCTGCAGCAGATCGTGAGAGATATTTTGTTCGGTCAGATGATTCCCGAGGCGACGCAAGCGCACAACGTATTCGCGAACCGTGCCGTGACTCATTTCGGTCTGCTCGAATAAAAATTGCTTGAAGCCGATAATGTCAAAAAAGTCGCTCTGCTCTTTGCAGTGCAAATCACCACAAAAACGACACAGCGCCACCCACTCTTTTTTCTCCTGTTCCCACTCTGCTTCATTCAGCAACGTGTCCAGTCGGGCGATGGCGATTTTATTCACAATTTGCCCGCGGCGAACCAGCGTGATCCTGTCGAGCAACTTAAAGCAATGGGCGCAATGCGTCTGGCTGTGTTTGAAATCTTTGAGGTAGCGGCTTAGAGGCCGTCTTTTTGATTGCTGCACCGTCATGAGAACTCCTGGTAGTCAATTCGTAATGCGGCATTGTTCAGGGGTAATAATGTACCCCTATAGCTTACCCAGCTTGGTGCGTAGACGTTTGATGGCCTGACTGTGCAACTGGCTAACCCGTGACTCCCCCACTTCCAGTACCGCGCCAATCTCTTTCAGATTCAGCTCTTCCTGGTAGTACAGCGTTAACACCAGCTTTTCGCGTTCCGGCAACGCTTCGATCGCGTCCATCACGCGCTGGCGGAGGTTACCCTCAAGTAGCTGCTGTAACGGGTTTTCCTGCTGATGCTCTTCCGTCACCAGCTCAATACTATCGCCATGCTCTTCCCGCCACTCGTCGTAGGAGAAGAGTTGGCTATTATTGGTATCAAGCAACATCTGACGATACTCTTGCACAGGAATAGCCAGACGCTCCGCCACTTCGGTTTCCGTCGCGTTACGCCCTAATTCCTGCTCCAGTTGCCCCATCGCCTGTGCCACTTCGCGAGCATTGCGCCGAACGCTACGCGGCACCCAATCCCGGCTACGTAGTTCGTCCAGCATCGCTCCACGAATACGCTGCACTGCGTAAGTGGTAAATGCCGTTCCTTGCAAAGCGTCATATCGGTCGACTGCATTCAATAACCCGATGCCGCCCGCTTGTAGCAGGTCATCCAGTTCTACGCTCGCCGGCAAACGCACCTGAAGGCGCAATGCTTCGTGACGCACCAACGGTACATAACGCTGCCACAGCGAGTGTTTATCCATTACACCTTCAGCGGTATACAGTGAATTCACGATAAACAGCCCTGCGTTAAATGAGTTATCGGCATGATTATCCGTTTCTGCAGGGGTTTTAATCGGGTGAATAGTGGGTGAAATGAGGGGTTATTTGGGGGTTACGGGTAAAGCTGAATGTAAAAAACCCCGCCGGAGCGGGGTTTGCGCAGTAAGCGTAAATTAACGCAGCAGAGACAGAACGTTCTGCGTGGTCTGGTTAGCCTGTGCCAGAACAGAAGTACCCGCCTGTTGCAGAATGTTTGCACGAGACATGTTGGACACTTCGGTCGCGTAGTCAGCATCTTCGATACGGCTACGAGCTTCAGACAGGTTGTTTACGGTGTTACCCAGGTTGGTGATGGTAGAGTTGAAACGGTTCTGTACCGCACCCAAGTCGGAACGCAGGTCAGCAACCTGAGCCAGCGCCGCGTCGATTTTCGCCAGCGGGCTATCGGTTTTTGCTGCTGCCACTTCGTTCAGCGCTGCACCAGATTTGAAGTCGTGACCTTTAACGCTGGAGGCCAGGTACTGTTTACCAGCAACAGTTGCAACTTCAGTTTTGCCGTTCACACCACCAAACTGCACCGCTGCCTTCTGAGAAACACCAGCAGCATCCGTATAATCAACTGTTTTAGCGGTGATAGTACCAGTTTTAGCATCGTAATCAGCAGCGTAGTATTTGCCGTTGTTTTCCAGTGCATAACCGCCATCAATTGCTTTGCCGTTTTTGTCTTCAAAAGACATTTTAACCAGCGTGGTATTACCCGCGGTAGCACCTGCAACGCCAGCACCAACTAAAGCTGTTGCTGCTGCAGTAGTGTCTGGTTTAGTAGCAGCGACATCCACAACCTGGTTCTTAGTCACTGTTTTAGTATCAGCCAGGGTTACTGTATTTTCTTTAACACCAATAGTAACGGCAGTACCAGCAACAGTAGCTTTATACATCCCGTTACCAGCAGATGAACCGGTTACGTTAACGTAATAACTGCCATCTTTTTCATTAAACTGGACAGTTGCTGTACCCGTTGCACCGGTACCACCAGTAGCGGTGTCAATATCAGCACCAGAGATCGCAGCAAAGGTATCTGTACCATCTTTATATGTAGCAGCAGTACCAACTGCAGTTGGTTTAGTGGTATAGGCATCCTGCACGCTCAGGCTATCCAGACCCAGCGTTTTGGAGTTGATTTCTTTCAGGTTGATATCGATGGTTTCACCATCGTTCGCACCGACCTGGATGGTCAGGGTGTTGTCTTTCGCCAGTACTTTCACGCCGTTGAACTGGGTCTGACCGGATACGCGGTCGATTTCGTTCAGACGCTGAGTGATTTCAGCCTGGATAGAGTCTAGGTCAGACTGGGAGTTGGTACCAGTAGAGGACTGAACCGCCAGCTCACGAACACGCTGCAGGTTGTTGTTGATTTCAGACAGAGAACCTTCAGTGGTCTGCGCGATGGAGATACCATCGTTGGCGTTACGGGACGCCTGAGTCAGACCCTTGATGTTAGAAGTGAAGCGGTTAGCAATCGCCTGACCAGCAGCATCATCTTTCGCGCTATTGATACGCAGACCAGAGGACAGACGCTCGATAGCGGAGCTCAGGGAAGACTGAGATTTGTTCAGGTTATTCTGGGTCAACAGCGACAGGCTGTTAGTATTGATGACTTGTGCCATGATCTTTTCCTTATCAATTACAACTTGATGTTATTGGGCTGTTGCCCACGGTTTCTCACCGTAACCCTTGTATCGGCACCTTAATTTCGAACTTTAGAAAATTTTTACTTTCCGTCGTTTTTTTTCTTAGCCGCTGAAATACCCTCGATATGCACCACTATTCCGCGCATTATTTTTGCAAAACTATTATTAAACTTTGCGCGCAGATTGCCGATAAAGCGGTTAACTACTGTTTGCAATCACAAGGAATTAGGCATGCCTTCATTTACATCACTGGGCGTTGGTTCGAACTTACCGCTGGATACATTGCTGACAAACTTAACCACTGCTGAGAAAAAGCGTTTAACGCCGATTACTCAGCAGCAGAGCGCTAACACCTCGCGTCTGACCGCGTATGGCACGCTAAAAAGTGCATTAGAAAAATTTCAGACTGCGAATACCGCACTGAACAATGCCGATCTGTTTAAAAGCACCACTGCCACCAGCAGCACAGAAGATTTAAAAGTCAGCACCACCGCGGGCGCTGCTCCAGGGAAATACACCGTCAGCGTCACTCAACTGGCGCAGGCACAGTCATTATCGACTACGGCGAAAATTACCTCGACTAAAGAGCAGTTGGGCGATACCAGCGTCGATGAACGTACGATTACGATTTCGCAACCGGGCCGTAAAGAGCCACTGGAAATCAAATTAGGCAAAGGCGAAACCTCACTGGAAGATATTCGCGATGCCATAAATGATGCCGACAGCGGTATTTCCGCAAGTCTGGTGAAGGTTAAAGAAGACGACTACCAGTTGGTGTTAACCGCAGAAAGCGGCACTGAAAGTGAAATGACCATCTCGGTGTCCAACGACGCAAAACTGAGCGATTTACTGTCCTATGACAGCAAAGCCGGCAGCGGGAAAATGAAACAGCTGGTCGGGGCGCAAAATGCGCAATTGACGGTCAACGGCATTGATATTGAACGTCAAAGCAATACCGTAACTGACGCTCCACAGGGCATCACGCTCCAGCTGACCAAAGAAGTAAAAGATGCGTCTATCACGGTAACAAAAAGTGATGAAAAGGCCACTACGGCGATCAAGGCCTGGGTAGAAGCCTATAACTCACTGGTGGATACCTTTGGCACGCTGACGAAATATAAAGAAGTTGAACCGGGTGAAGCGGCCAGCGCCGATAACGGCGCGTTGCTGGGCGATAGCGTTCTCCGTACCATTCAAAACGGCATTCGTGCGCCATTTGCTAACAGCGGCAGCGAATCCCCGTTTAAAACCATGTCTGAGATTGGCATTACACAGGACGGTGGTACCGGCAAGTTAAAAATCGATGAAGAAAAGCTGGCTAAGGCACTGAAAGATAATACCGCTGCCACTCGCGAACTGCTGGTTGGCGATGGCAAAGAGACCGGTATTACCACTAAGATTGCCACCGAAGTAAAAAGCTATCTGGCCGATGACGGCATTATCGATAATGCGCAAGACAATATTAACGCCAACCTAAAGCTGCTGACTAAACAGTATCTGACCGTCAGCAACAGTATTGATGAAGTCGTTGCTCGTTATAAAGCCCAGTTTACCCAACTGGATTCCATGATGAGTAAGCTGAACAGCACCAGTACGTATTTGGGTCAACAATTTTCAGCGATGAATAATTCCTGATAACACGAGGTAAGCATGTATACCGCGAGCGGTACCAAAGCCTATGCACAGGTCAGCGTGGAAAGCGCCGTAATGAGCGCCAATCCACATCAGCTGATTGAAATGTTGTTTGATGGTGCGAACAGCGCCCTGGTGCGCGCTCGCCTGTTTATGCAGCAGGGTGATATCGTCGCCAAAGGTGAAGCGTTAAGTAAAGCCATCAATATTATTGATAATGGCCTGAAAGCCGGCCTGGACCACGAAAAAGGGGGAGAACTCGCCACCCATCTCTCTTCATTGTATGACTATATGGTTCGCCGCTTACTGCACGCTAATCTGAATAATGATTGTCAAGCCATTGAAGAAGTCGAAGGGTTACTCGGCAACATTGCGGATGCCTGGAAACAGATCTCACCGAACGCGTCGTCCCAGGAGTCTCGTTAATGACCTCAGCCGTGGAGTTTATCAACCGTTGGCAGCGCATCGCGCTACTCAGTCACTCGCTGCTGGAACTGGCGCAGCGCGGTGAATGGGACCTTTTACTGGAACAGGAAGTTACCTATCTGCAAAGTATTGAAGTGGTCATGGAAGAGCAAACTCCACCAGGCATTACGCGAAGTATTCAGGATTTAGTGGCTGGGTACATTAAACAGACGCTGGACAACGAACAACTGCTCAAAACATTGTTGCAGCAGCGTCTGGATGAACTCAGCAATCTCATCGGTCAGTCGACGCGCCAAAAGACGCTAAATAACGCTTATGGCCGTCTTTCCGGCATGCTGTTAGTTCCCGACGCCCCCACTGCCCCACAATAATTTCCCGTCTCGTCTGAATAATCTTCCATACTCCAGAGGTCGGCCAAACGACTTCTGGAGCACGGAAGATGAAAAATCCCACGTTATTGCAGTATTTTCACTGGTATTACCCCGAGGGCGGTCAACTCTGGCCCGAACTTGCCGAACGCGCAGGTGGACTCAATGACATCGGCATCAATATGGTGTGGTTACCTCCCGCTTATAAAGGCGCATCCGGCGGCTATTCCGTTGGCTACGACTCCTACGATCTGTTTGATCTGGGCGAATTCGACCAAAAGGGAACCATCGCTACCAAATATGGCGATAAAAACCAGCTGCTGGCGGCGATAGACGCGCTAAAACACAATGATATTGCCGTACTGCTCGACGTGGTGGTTAACCACAAAATGGGCGCAGATGAGAAAGAGAATATTCGTGTCCAGCGGGTTAACGCCGAGGATCGCACGCAAATAGACGATGAGATCGTCGAATGCGAAGGCTGGACGCGCTACACCTTCCCTGCCCGCGCAGGCCAGTACTCGCAATTCATTTGGGATTTTAAATGCTTCAGCGGTATTGACCATATCGAAAATCCAACCGAAGACGGCATTTTTAAAATCGTGAACGACTACACCGGCGAAGGCTGGAACGATCAGGTTGATGATGAGTTGGGTAATTTTGATTATCTGATGGGCGAAAACATCGATTTTCGCAATCACGCGGTCACCGAAGAGATCAAATACTGGGCGCGTTGGGTGATGGAGCAAACCCAGTGTGACGGCTTTCGGTTAGATGCCGTGAAACATATTCCGGCATGGTTTTATAAAGAGTGGATTGAGCATGTGCAGGAAGTCGCCCCCAAGCCGCTGTTTATCGTCGCGGAATACTGGTCGCATGAAGTCGACAAGCTGCAAACCTACATTAATCAGGTGGAGGGGAAAACCATGCTATTCGACGCCCCTTTGCAGATGAAATTCCACGAGGCCTCTCGTCAGGGACGCGATTACGACATGAGTCAGATTTTCACCGACACCCTGGTGGAAGCCGATCCGTTTCATGCCGTCACGCTGGTCGCCAATCACGACACTCAGCCCTTGCAGGCGCTGGAAGCCCCTGTCGAGCCGTGGTTTAAGCCGCTGGCCTATGCGCTGATCCTGTTGCGCGAAAACGGCGTGCCGTCAGTGTTTTATCCTGACCTCTACGGGGCGCATTACGAAGACACCGGGGGAGATGGCGAAACCTATCCTATCGACATGCCGATCATTGAACAGCTTGATGAACTGATCCTCGCGCGCCAGCGCTTCGCGCACGGGGTACAGACGCTCTTTTTCGATCACCCTAACTGTATCGCTTTTAGCCGCAGCGGAACGGACGAGGATCCCGGCTGTGTGGTTGTTTTGTCTAACGGCGATGACGGGGAAAAGACCATCAATCTCGGTGCGAATTACGGGAATAAAACCTGGCGCGACTATCTGGGAAATCGCGAAGAAAGCGTAGTCACCGATGAAAACGGTGAAGCGACGTTTTATTGTAACGGCGGTAGCGTCAGCGTGTGGGTGATTGAAGACGTGTTATAAAATTCAACCCCGGTGGCCGTTGGCTACCGGGGCGTATAGCTTATGGCAGTGGCGTGGCCAGCGGCGTTTTCTTTAACGCGTCAGCACATTCCTGCGTCGGGCGGTCGACCCGCTGCAGCGTCATACCGTCATATTCCAGCGTATTGCCTTCACGCTCAATCTCATACAGCTCGCGTTTCACCGTCACGTTGGTGAGATCGCCAGAGATCATCGTCAGTTTCCCCGGCAGCGCGATCACTCGCTGCCACTGGCGACAATCCAGCGTGTCGCCCTCTTTTGTTACCACCAGGCTGGCAATCGCTTCCGGGCTCACCAGACTGCGTTGCGGACCTTTTGACTGCCAGTATCCTTCCAGACCGGCTGGCGCTGGCGTTTTCACCACGTCGTTATAATTTTCTACTTCGGCGCATCCGGTAAGCGCCAGAAATACAGCAACGATTGCTAATTTTTTCATCATTCATCCTGCATGCGAAGAAAATGGGATTGTGGCATTAAAGGCCTGATGTCGCCAGCCTTTCGGCAGGGTTGAGAAAGATTGATCCAGACGGTGTTACCTCTTATTACTCATAGTCAAAAATTCTGATCGGTGTAGTATCCACACTTCTTGTTACATACCTTCTGAGTTCAGAGGCACAACGCATGTCATGGCAACACTTCAAACAGGCCTGGTTAATTAAATTTTGGGCCCCCGCCCCTGCGGTCATCGCAGCGGGTATTCTCTCTACCTACTATTTCGGCATTACGGGAACCTTCTGGGCCGTTACCGGCGAATTCACTCGCTGGGGTGGTCAAATCCTGCAACTGTTTGGCGTTCACGCCGAAGAATGGGGATACTACAAGCTGATCCATCTCGAAGGCTCACCCCTGACCCGCATTGACGGCATGATGATCCTCGGTATGTTCGGGGGCTGTTTTGCTGCCGCATTGTGGGCAAACAACGTCAAATTACGCATGCCGCGCAGTCGGGTGCGCATTATGCAGGCGATTGTCGGCGGGATGATTGCCGGATTCGGCGCCCGGCTGGCAATGGGCTGTAACCTGGCCGCATTCTTCACCGGTATTCCACAGTTCTCGCTACACGCCTGGTTTTTCGCCCTGGCAACGGCTATTGGCTCATGGTTTGGCGCACGCTTTACCCTGCTGCCGATGTTTCGTATTCCGGTTAAAATGCAGAAAGTCTCCGCCGCTTCTCCGTTAACGCAAAAGCCAGATCAGGCCCGTCGCCGTTTCCGCCTCGGCATGCTGGTGTTTATCGCCATGATCGGCTGGGCGCTACTCACTGCGATGGATAAGCCCAAACTTGGTTTGGCCATGCTGTTCGGCGTTGGGTTCGGGCTGCTGATTGAACGGGCGCAAATCTGCTTCACCTCCGCCTTCCGCGACCTGTGGATTTCCGGTCGCACCCATATGGCGAAAGCGATCATCTTCGGGATGGCGGTCAGCGCCATCGGTATCTTTAGCTACGTACAACTGGGCGTCGAGCCTAAAATCATGTGGGCAGGTCCGAATGCGGTGATCGGCGGCTTGCTGTTCGGCTTCGGCATTGTTCTGGCGGGCGGGTGTGAAACGGGCTGGATGTACCGCGCCGTTGAAGGCCAGGTGCATTACTGGTGGGTGGGTCTGGGCAACGTTATTGGCTCGACCATTCTGGCCTACTACTGGGATGATTTTGCTCCCGCGCTTGCCACCAATTGGGACAAAGTGAATCTGCTCAACACCTTCGGCCCGCTCGGTGGCCTGCTGGTAACCTATCTGCTGTTATTTACCGCGCTGATGCTCATCATCGGCTGGGAAAAACGCTTCTTCCGTCGCGCTGGGCTGACGCCTGCCAAGGAGTCTGTATGAAAAATATCGTGCCTGATTATCGCCTCGATATGGTCGGCGAGCCGTGTCCGTATCCGGCTGTCGCCACACTGGAAGCGATGCCGCAATTGAAGAAAGGTGAGATTCTGGAAGTGGTGAGCGATTGCCCGCAGTCAATCAACAATATTCCACTGGATGCGCGTAATCACGGCTATACGGTGCTGGATATTCAGCAGGATGGTCCAACGATTCGTTATTTAATTCAGAAGTAATGCGATTCTCCCGTTGCCCGACGCAGCGGGAGAATGTTCGGCTTGCTACACCTGCATCGACATCACTTCCTGATACGCCGACACCAGTTTGTTGCGCACCTGGATCCCCATCTGCATCGATACCGACGCTTTTTGCATATCGGTCATCACATCGTTCAGCGCAATACCCGGTTCACCGAGGGTAAATTTCTCAGCCTGCACACGGGACGCGGTTTGTACATCGCTGATCCTGTCTAACGCCGCATGCAGTTGACCGGCAAAGCTCACGGTCGGTTGTGGCTGCATATCCTGCATTTTTGCTGACATCGCCGTGGTCTGTAGCTGGCTGATGACCCCTTCAATCCCCTGTATTGCCGACATTCTGATCCCCTGGATAATTTTTTACGTAGTTGAGATTACCAGTTAGTCAATAAGATAAAGGCGTTAAATAACGATAAAAAACCACGGTTTTTAACGCATAGAAAAATTCGAAACCGCAAATAATGAGACCGTCAATTTTTCGAGTTTGCTGACCCGGGAGTGAGTCTTGTTCCACTTTGCAAAAAACGCCGTCCACGATAAGCTACGAGGTGCGAGATGAGTGCGACAGCATCGACTGCAACCCAGCTTAAACCTCTCGAGTGGTTAAACCGCCTGCGCGCGAATCCCAGAATTCCTCTGATTGTGGCGGGAGCTGCTGCCGTCGCGATCATCGTGGCGATGGTCCTGTGGGCCAAAGCACCTGACTACCGCACGCTGTTCAGCAATCTTTCCGATCAGGATGGTGGCGCGATCGTCACCCAACTGACGCAGATGAACGTTCCCTACCGTTTTACTGAGGGAAGCGGCGCCATTGAAGTTCCTGCCGATAAAGTCCACGAACTGCGTTTACGCCTGGCGCAGCAAGGTCTGCCCAAAGGCGGCGCGGTGGGTTTTGAACTGCTGGATCAGGAAAAGTTTGGTATCAGCCAGTTTAGCGAGCAGGTCAACTACCAGCGCGCGCTGGAAGGTGAATTAGCCCGTACGATTGAAACGTTGGGACCGGTAAAACGCGCCCGCGTGCATCTGGCTATGCCGAAACCGTCGCTGTTTGTGCGTGAGCAAAAAGCGCCTTCAGCCTCCGTCACCGTCAACCTGGAACCGGGTCGCGCGCTGGATGAAGGTCAGATCAGTGCGGTCACGCATCTGGTTTCCAGCGCTGTTGCAGGCTTGCCGCCGGGCAACGTTACGCTGGTCGACCAGGCGGGTCATCTGTTAACCCAGTCGAATACCAGTAGCCGCGATCTTAACGATGCGCAGCTGAAATACGCCAGCGACGTCGAAGGCCGCGTTCAGCGCCGTATCGAATCAATTCTGTCGCCGATTGTCGGCAACGGTAACGTACATGCGCAGGTCACCGCGCAGCTGGATTTTGCCAACAAAGAGCAAACCGAAGAACAGTACCGTCCAAACGGTGATGAGTCCCAGGCCGTGCTGCGTTCTCGTCAGTTGAACGTCAGTGAGCAGGTCGGTAGCGGAGCACCAGGCGGCGTCCCGGGCGCGTTGTCAAATCAGCCCGCTCCGGCAAATACTGCGCCAATCGCCAACCCACCCGCTAATCAGCAAAACGCGCAAAATACGCAAAACGCACAGACGGCGAATAACAGTAATAATGCCGGCCCGCGCAATACTCAGCGCAATGAAACCAGCAACTATGAAGTTGACCGCACCATTCGCCATACCAAAATGAACGTTGGCGATGTGCAGCGTCTCTCGGTGGCTGTCGTGGTCAACTACAAAACGTTACCAGACGGCAAACCGTTGCCGTTAACCACCGAGCAGATGAAACAGATTGAGGATCTAACCCGCGAAGCGATGGGATTCTCCGACAAGCGTGGCGATACCCTGAACGTGGTGAACTCTCCCTTCACGGCGACCGACGATTCCATAGGCGAGCTACCGTTCTGGAAACAGCCGTTCTTTATTGATCAGTTAATGTCCGCAGGTCGTTGGTTGCTGGTTCTGTTGGTGGCGTGGATCCTGTGGCGGAAAGCCGTTCGTCCGCAGTTGGTCCGTCGCAGCGAAGAAGCGAAAGCCGTACAAGAACAAACGCGTGTCCGTCAGGAAACCGAAGAAGCGGTAGAAGTTCGCCTCAGCAAAGACGAACAAACCCAGCAGCGTCGTACTAATCAGCGTCTGGGAGCAGAAGTCATGAGTCAGCGTATTCGTGAAATGTCAGATAACGATCCGCGCGTCGTGGCGCTGGTCATTCGCCAGTGGATGAGCAACGATCATGAGTAATCTTACCGGTACCGATAAAAGCGTCATCCTGCTGATGACCATTGGCGAAGATCGCGCGGCGGAGGTGTTTAAGCACCTTTCCACGCGCGAAGTTCAGGCGCTCAGTACGGCGATGGCGAATGTACGCCAGATTTCCAACAAGCAGTTGACGGAAGTGCTGGCGGAATTTGAACAAGAAGCCGAACAGTTTGCCGCGCTGAATATCAACGCCAACGAATATCTGCGCTCCGTGCTGGTGAAAGCGCTGGGCGAAGAACGTGCCTCCAGTCTGCTGGAAGATATTCTGGAAACCCGCGATACCACCAGCGGCATTGAAACGCTTAACTTTATGGAGCCGCAAAGCGCCGCCGACCTTATCCGCGACGAGCATCCGCAGATTATCGCCACCATTCTGGTGCACCTCAAGCGGGGCCAGGCTGCCGATATTCTGGCACTGTTCGACGAGCGTTTACGTCACGACGTGATGCTGCGTATCGCCACTTTTGGCGGCGTACAGCCTGCCGCGCTGGCAGAACTGACCGAGGTTCTCAACGGCCTGCTCGATGGCCAGAACCTCAAGCGCAGCAAAATGGGCGGCGTGAGAACGGCGGCAGAAATTATCAACCTGATGAAAACCCAGCAGGAAGAAGCGGTTATTACCGCCGTACGCGAATTCGACGGCGAGCTGGCGCAGAAAATTATCGACGAGATGTTCCTGTTCGAGAACCTGGTGGATGTCGACGATCGCAGTATCCAGCGCCTGCTGCAGGAAGTGGATTCCGAATCGTTGCTGATTGCCTTGAAAGGTGCCGAACAGCCGCTGCGCGAGAAGTTCCTGCGCAACATGTCGCAACGTGCTGCCGATATTCTGCGCGACGACCTCGCCAACCGCGGTCCGGTGCGTTTGTCGCAGGTGGAAAACGAACAGAAAGCCATTCTGCTTATTGTGCGTCGTCTGGCGGAAACCGGCGAGATGGTGATAGGCAGCGGCGAGGATACCTATGTCTAACGAACTGCCGTGGAAAGTCTGGACCCCGGACGACCTCGCCCCACCGATGGCGGAGTTCGTCCTGGCTGACCACAGCGAAACCCCGCTGTCAGAAGAAACAGAAGAACCAGAGCTTTCCGCAGAGCAACAGCTTGAACAGCAACTCGCACAGCTGCAACTGCAGGCCCATGAGCAAGGTTATAACGCGGGTCTGGCGGAAGGTCGACAAAAAGGCCACGAACAAGGTTATCAGGAAGGCCTGAGTCAGGGGCTGGAGCAAGGCCAGAACCAGGCGCGCGCTCAGCATGCGCCGATCCATGCCCGCATGCAGCAACTGGTGAGCGAGTTTCAGAATACGCTGGACGCGCTGGACAGCGTCATTGCCTCGCGTCTGATGCAAATGGCGCTGGAAGCTGCGCGTCAGGTTATTGGCCAGACGCCTATTGTGGATAACGCTGCGCTGATTAAACAAATCCAACAGCTGTTACAGCAAGAACCGCTGTTTAGCGGTAAACCGCAGCTACGCGTACATCCGGACGATCTCCAGCGTGTAGAGGAGATGCTCGGTGCGACCCTCAGCCTGCACGGCTGGCGGCTGCGCGGCGATCCGACGCTGCATCACGGCGGCTGTAAAGTCTCTGCCGATGAAGGCGATCTGGATGCCAGCGTCGCCACGCGCTGGCAAGAACTCTGCCGTCTGGCAGCGCCGGGAGTCGTGTAATGACCACTCGCCTGACTCGCTGGCTCAACACGCTGGACAGCTTCGAAGAGAAAATGTCGCTGCTGCCTGCGGTGCGCCGTTACGGTCGCCTGACCCGCGCCACTGGGCTGGTGTTGGAGGCCACGGGATTACAGTTGCCGCTGGGCGCCACCTGCGTTATTGAACGCCAGGACGGCAACGAAACCCAGGAGGTCGAAAGTGAAGTCGTGGGCTTTAACGGTCAGCGTCTGTTTCTGATGCCCCTCGAAGAGGTTGAAGGCGTTCTGCCCGGCGCACGCGTGTACGCAAAAAACATTGCCGGAGAAGGTCTGCAAAGCGGGAAGCAATTACCGCTTGGCCCTGCATTGCTGGGTCGTGTGCTTGACGGTAGCGGAAAACCGCTCGACGGTCTGCCCGCCCCGGATACCACCGAAACCGGGGCGCTGATTACGCCGCCGTTTAACCCGCTACAACGCACCGCGATTGAACACGTCCTGGATACCGGCGTACGCCCCATCAACGCGTTGTTAACCGTCGGTCGCGGTCAGCGTATGGGACTTTTCGCTGGCTCCGGTGTCGGTAAAAGCGTTCTGCTCGGCATGATGGCGCGCTATACCCAGGCCGATGTTATCGTCGTAGGTCTGATTGGCGAACGTGGCCGCGAAGTTAAAGATTTTATTGAAAATATCCTCGGTACCGACGGTCGTGCACGCTCGGTGGTGATTGCTGCTCCCGCAGATGTCTCGCCGCTGTTACGTATGCAAGGCGCGGCCTATGCCACGCGTATCGCCGAAGATTTTCGCGATCGTGGACAGCACGTATTGCTGATTATGGATTCCCTCACCCGCTACGCGATGGCACAACGTGAGATCGCGCTGGCGATCGGAGAGCCGCCGGCAACGAAAGGTTATCCCCCCTCAGTATTCGCCAAATTACCGGCGCTGGTCGAACGTGCCGGGAACGGTATTCACGGCGGCGGTTCCGTTACCGCGTTTTACACGGTACTGACCGAAGGTGACGACCAGCAGGACCCCATTGCGGATTCCGCGCGCGCGATTCTGGACGGCCACATTGTGCTGTCCCGTCATCTGGCCGAAGCGGGTCACTATCCGGCCATCGATATTGAAGCTTCGATCAGCCGCGCCATGACCGCGCTCATTAGTGAACAACACTATGCGCGGGTACGTAACTTTAAACAGCTGCTATCCAGCTTCCAGCGCAACCGCGATCTGGTCAGCGTGGGGGCGTATGCCAAAGGCAGCGATCCCATGCTGGATAAAGCCATCGCCCTATGGCCACAACTGGAAGCATTCTTACAGCAAGGCATTTTTGAACGAGCGGACTGGGAAGATTCTCTGCACGCGTTAGAACTGATTTTCCCTGGTGTGTGAGTAAGCAGGAGAGCATAGGTCATGGCACAACATGGTGCATTAGCCACACTGAAAGACCTGGCTGAAAAAGAGGTAGATGACGCCGCTGTCTTATTGGGAGAGATGCGTCGTGGCTGTCAGCAGGCGGAAGAGCAGTTGAAAATGCTGATCGATTATCAGCATGAGTACCGCAACAATCTGAACAGTGACATGGGTCAGGGTATTACCAGTAATCGCTGGATCAATTACCAACAATTTATTCAGACGCTGGAAAAAGCGATTGAGCAACACCGCCAACAGCTCAATCAGTGGACGCAGAAAGTAGACCAGGCATTGAACAGTTGGCGCGACAAAAAACAACGTTTACAGGCGTGGCAGACTCTGCAGGACAGACAAACCTCGGCGGCGTTACTGGCCGAAAACCGCCTGGATCAGAAAAAAATGGATGAATTTGCTCAGCGCGCAGCTATGAGGAAACCCGAATGATTACTTTACCCCAACTGATTACCACCGACACCGACGTAGCCGCAGGTCTTCAGTCAGGCAAAGCGGTTGATTCACCCGAGGATTTTTTAGCGCTGCTGGCGGGTGCATTAGGTGCGGACAACGCGCAGGGTAAAGACGCCCCGCTGTCGTTTGCCGACTTACAGGCGGCCGGTAGCAAACTGCAAAAAGGGTTATTGCAAAAAAATGGCGATTCAGCACCGTCGCTCAAGTTGACCGAACTACTGGCGCAAAAAGAGATGCACACTGATGCTTCTCTTGTCGACATGACAGACGCTCAGCAACTTTTGTCTGCCCTCACGCCCTCACTGAAAGTTAATGCCCTGACGACTCTGGGCAAAGTCGCTCAGCAGGATGAAAAAAACACCGCAATGAGCGATGAGGATCTCGCCAACCTGAGCGCGTTGTTCGCCATGCTGCCAGGACAACCGCAGACCACGCCTGCCGTCGACAGCGCGCCAGCCCCCGTTGATGCAACGCTTTCGGCGTTGTCACGAGGCTCGGTACACAGCGCTATCGCCGATAATGCTGGCGAATTGCTGCCAGGTGATGCCAAAAAAGGCAAAGCGGATATTGCAACGCCTGCCAGCAGCGTAGATCAGACAAACAATCCGACATTAACCCCGTTGACGGCAGCGGCGACGACCAGAGCGAAAATTGAAAGCTCCCCTTCGCCGACCAGCATTGGCATGACGACGGCGCCGTTAAGTGGCCCGCAGTCCCACGCTCAGCCGTTACCGACCGCCGCACCTGTGTTAAGCGCGCCATTGGGTAGCCAGGAATGGCAGCAATCACTGAGCCAGCACGTCACCCTGTTTACTCGCCAGGGCCAGCAAAGCGCAGAACTGCGTCTGCATCCACAGGATCTGGGCCAGGTGCACATTTCCCTCAAGCTGGATGACAACCTCGCGCAGTTGCAAATGGTATCGCCACACAGTCACGTGCGCGCAGCGCTGGAAGCTGCATTACCGATGCTGCGTACGCAGTTGGCTGAAAGCGGTATCCAGCTTGGACAAAGCAGTATCAGTAGTGAAAGCTTTGCCGGTAATCAGCAGTCTTCCGGGCAGCAACAGCAGGCGGGTCGCGCTCAGGGACAAGACATTTTTGCCGCTGAAGATGACGCCGTACTGGCAGCCCCAGCCTCACTGCAAGCCGCAGCACGCGGTGATGGAGCAGTAGACATCTTCGCCTAACGCCAGAGGTAGCATGATTATCCGCGTCTTTTCCACGCTTTGTCGTGGACAGGACACGGGATAATCAGCCCATAAGCTGTACCGAAACAGGAAGCCCGTATCTGATGACTGACTCCGCGATTAACAAAAAAAGTAAACGCGCTATTTGGATCCCTCTGCTGGTATTGATTACCCTCGCCGCCTGCGCAACTGCGGGTTATAGCTACTGGCGCATGCAGCAGCAGCCGTCCGCCAGCGTCAAAGCGGAACCGGCTCCACCGCCAGCCCCGGTATTCTTTGCGCTGGATACCTTTACCGTCAATCTGGGTGATGCGGACCGTGTACTGTATATCGGTATCACGCTGCGCATGAAAGACGAGGCAACGCGTTCACGTCTTAACGAATATCTGCCGGAAGTGCGCAGCCGCTTGCTGCTGCTGTTCTCTCGTCAGAACGCGGCTACGCTCGCCACCGAAGAAGGTAAGCAACAGCTCATTGCCGCCATCAAAGAGACGCTCGCGACTCCGCTCGTTGTTGGACAACCCAAACAGGTTGTCACCGACGTTCTTTATACAGCTTTTATTCTGCGGTAAAGACATGGGCGACAGTATTCTTTCTCAGGCTGAAATCGACGCATTGCTTAATGGCGATAGCGAAACTAAAGACGAACCCATTTCCGGTATCGCAAAAGAAAGCGATATTCGTCCTTACGATCCCAACACCCAGCGCCGCGTGGTACGTGAGCGTTTACAGGCGCTGGAGATCATTAACGAACGCTTCGCGCGCCAGTTCCGTATGGGGTTATTTAACCTGTTGCGCCGTAGCCCGGATATTACCGTGGGTGCGATCCGTATCCAGCCATACCACGAGTTTGCGCGCAACTTACCGGTTCCCACCAACCTGAACTTAATCCACCTGAAGCCGCTGCGCGGTACGGGTCTGGTGGTGTTCTCACCGAGTCTGGTATTTATCGCCGTCGATAACCTGTTCGGCGGTGATGGCCGCTTCCCGACGAAAGTGGAAGGCCGTGAATTTACCCATACCGAACAGCGCGTTATCAACCGCATGCTGAAGCTGGCGCTGGAAAGCTACAGCGACGCGTGGAAGGCCATCAATCCACTGGAAGTGGAATACGTTCGTTCTGAGATGCAGGTGAAATTTACCAATATCACCACGTCTCCTAACGACATCGTGGTCAATACCCCATTCCACGTTGAAATTGGCAACCTGACCGGTGAATTTAACATCTGTCTGCCATTCAGCATGATTGAACCGTTGCGTGAGCTGCTGGTGAACCCGCCGCTGGAAAACTCACGTAATGAAGATCAGAACTGGCGCAATAATCTGGTGCGTCAGGTTCAGCATTCTGAGCTGGAGCTGGTGGCAAACTTTGCTGACATTCCGCTGCGGCTATCCCAGATTTTAAAACTGAAACCCGGCGATGTACTGCCGATTGAAAAACCCGACCGCATTATTGCTCATGTGGACGGCGTGCCTGTACTGACCAGCCAGTATGGCACGGTGAACGGTCAGTATGCGTTACGCGTAGAACATCTGATAAACCCGATTTTGAATTCGCTGAATGAGGAACAGCCCAAATGAGTGATATGAATAATCCGTCCGATGAGAACACTGGTGCATTGGACGATCTGTGGGCTGACGCGTTAAACGAGCAAAAAACCACGCCCACCAAAAGTGCGGCCGATGCGGTATTCCAGCAGTTAGGTGGCGGCGACGTCAGCGGTGCCTTGCAAGACATCGACCTGATCATGGACATTCCGGTCAAACTGACCGTCGAATTGGGCCGAACCCGCATGACCATCAAAGAGCTGCTGCGTCTGACGCAGGGTTCGGTCGTCGCGTTGGATGGTCTGGCGGGCGAGCCGCTGGATATCCTGATCAACGGTTACCTGATTGCCCAGGGTGAAGTGGTGGTTGTCGCAGACAAATACGGCGTACGTATCACCGACATTATTACCCCATCTGAACGCATGCGCCGTCTGAGCCGTTAATCATGAATACCCAGGCTACAGTTTCTCAGCCAGCCGCCGTACCCGGCTCACCGCTGGTTCAGGTAAGCGGCGCGCTGCTTGGGATCATCGTATTGATCCTGGCTGCAGCCTGGGTGATTAAGCGTATGGGGTTTGCCCCAAAAAGCGCCGGTACGCGCGGACTGAAAGTTGCGGCAAGTACCTCTCTGGGTCCACGTGAGCGCGTGGTGATTGTTGAGGTTGAAGATGCGCGCCTGGTACTGGGCGTCACGGCCTCGCAAATTAACGTGCTGCACACCCTGCCCCCGGTGCCTGCTGATGCAGAAGAAAAACCGGCCTCCCCCGCGGATTTCCAGGCCATGATGAAGAGTTTGCTTAAGCGTCCCGGGAGATCCTGATGCGCCGTTTGTTATCCATCACGCTGGCAGGCTTATGGCTTTTCAGCCCAGTAGCCCTCGCCCAGCTCCCGGGTCTGGTTAGCCAGCCGCTGCCTGGCGGCGGACAAAGCTGGTCTTTGCCCGTGCAAACGCTGGTGTTTATCACCTCGCTGACGTTCCTGCCCGCCATTTTATTGATGATGACCAGCTTCACCCGCATCATCATCGTTTTCGGTCTGTTACGAAATGCGCTGGGAACCCCTTCGGCCCCCCCGAACCAGGTGCTACTGGGCCTGGCGCTATTTTTGACCTTTTTCATCATGTCGCCGGTAATCGACAAAATCTACGTTGACGCATATCAGCCGTTCAGCGAAGAGAAAATCTCTATGCAGGAAGCCATGGAGAAAGGCGCACAGCCGCTGCGCGAGTTTATGCTGCGCCAGACCCGTGAAGCCGATCTGGCACTCTTCGCGCGCTTAGCAAACAGCGGTCCCCTACAGGGACCAGAAGCCGTACCGATGCGGATTTTGCTTCCAGCCTATGTCACCAGCGAGCTGAAAACGGCATTCCAGATAGGGTTTACCATTTTTATTCCGTTTCTGATTATCGACCTGGTCATCGCCAGCGTGCTGATGGCGCTCGGGATGATGATGGTCCCCCCGGCCACGATCGCGCTACCGTTCAAGCTGATGCTGTTTGTGTTGGTAGACGGTTGGCAGTTGCTTGTCGGCTCGCTAGCTCAAAGCTTTTACAGTTAGAGGCGCGAAATGACACCTGAATCGGTCATGATGATGGGCACAGAGGCGATGAAAGTCGCCCTGGCCCTTGCCGCGCCTTTGCTGTTGGTCGCCCTCGTCACAGGTCTTATCATCAGTATTTTGCAGGCGGCGACCCAGATAAACGAAATGACGCTGTCCTTCATTCCCAAAATTGTCGCGGTTTTTATTGCCATCATTGTTGCCGGCCCGTGGATGCTTAACCTGCTGCTCGACTACGTGCGTACGCTGTTCAGCAATATCCCCTACATCATCGGATAGATGACATTATGCTGCAGGTGACCAGCGTTGAGTGGCTTCACTGGCTGAATCTTTACTTCTGGCCTTTGCTGCGCATCCTGGCGCTCATCTCAACGGCTCCAATTCTCAGCGAGCGCGCGATCCCCAAACGAGTAAAACTGGGGCTGGGGTTAATGATAACCGTCGTTATCGCTCCGTCGATTCCCCCGGTAGACGTCCCTATCTTTTCTATCGGGGCGCTATGGCAGGCAATGCAACAAATCCTGATCGGCATCGCTCTGGGCTTCACTATGCAGTTTGCCTTCGCGGCAGTACGTACCGCCGGGGAATTAATTGGTCTGCAAATGGGTCTCTCCTTCGCAACCTTCTTTGATCCCGGCAGCCGTCTGAATATGCCGGTACTGGCGAGACTGATCGACATGCTCGCCATGCTGTTATTCCTGACTTTTAACGGCCATTTGTGGCTTATTTCGCTGTTGGTGGATACATTTCATACCTTGCCAATCGGCGGCAATCCGGTGAACAGCAATGCGTTTCTCGCGCTGGCGCGGGCGGGTAGCCTGATTTTCCTCAACGGGCTAATGTTGGCCCTGCCGATAATGACGCTGCTACTCACCCTAAACCTCGCACTCGGTCTGTTGAATCGCATGGCTCCTCAACTGTCGATTTTCGTTATCGGTTTTCCACTCACCCTTGCCGTGGGTATTTCATTAATGGCGGCCCTGATGCCATTAATTGCGCCATTCTGCGAGCGATTATTCAGCGAAATTTTTAATTTGTTGGCTGATATTGTCAGCGAAATGCCCGGAAAATAATAACCCTTAATTTTTATCCTGTTTTACTAAGGATTGTCCTAAATTTAAAAAGCGACAACATCCACCAGGATATCTCTGTCGCGGTTTATTTATTATTGACTCACTCACATAACGCAACATTTACTTTACTTTAAGATGTTTCCTGGCAAATTATACGCAACTTTACGGGATAGTAATTTCGCCTGAAAAACAGCGAAAGCGTCATCTTGGGTCGTTATTATTCCGTTTAGTTGTGATGAAAATAATCAGGTAAGGGGAATTATCGTTACGCATTGAGTGAGGGTATGCCATGTCAACGATTATTATGGATTTGTGCAGTTACACCCGGCTAGGGTTGACCGGATATCTGGTAAGTCGGGGGGTGAAGAAAAGGGAAATCAACAACATTTCCAACGTTGAGGAGCTCAGTCTCGCCTGTGTCTCTCAACAGCCCGCTGTGGTGTTTATTAATGAGGACTGCTTTATCCACGATCCTGCTAATAGCCAGCAAATAAAGCAAATCATTAATCAGCATCCTGGCACATTATTTATTGTGTTTATGGCAATTGCCAACGTGCATTTTGATGAGTATCTATTAGTCAGAAAAAATTTATTGATTAGTTCTAAGTCGATTAAACCAGATTCACTGGATGAACTCCTTGGCGATATTCTGAAAAAAGAAGTAGATTTTGTCATTGATGTGAATCTGCCGACATTATCATTGAGCCGTACCGAGTCCAGCATGCTACGCATGTGGATGGAGGGTCAGGGCACAATACAGATATCCGACCAAATGAATATCAAAGCCAAGACCGTGTCATCCCATAAGGGGAATATAAAACGAAAGATAAAGACGCATAATAAGCAAGTTATCTATCACGTTGTGAGACTCACCGATAACGTTACCAATGGTATCTTTGTGAATACGCGCTAACACGTTCTGACTGGTGGCGAATCCACCAGTCAGGATTATGCAGCAAAACTCACCTTATTCTACTTTTTCCACGAAGATACCATCCTGATGACCTGACTCATTAAAGAACCAGATACCGAGCGGGTAGTCTTCCAGCGAAACCAGGTACATGGTGCCTTCACTAAACTCTTCGATAGCCAGTACCACGCCCGGTCGACGAGGACCGCCGTCCGTTTTGACTGTGACCCGATCATTCACCTTCATAGTTTTCCTCCTGTGGCTTTGTGCCAGTGTAGAACAATTTCCTTTTTCTGGCAGCGCCCGGCTCGCGCGATTGCGGGTTTTATCGACGGTCTATACTTAAGTTGTGCGTATCTGATGTTTGGATGCGCTCCCCCGGTATCCTTAACGGTTGAGAGGTATGAGGATGAAAACCGCGAAAGAGTACAGCGATACGGCCAAACGTGAAGTCAGCGTCGATGTGGACGCGCTACTGAAGGCAATCAACGAAATCTGCGAGAGTGAAATTCATCGCAGTCAGGATGACCCTGAACGCGTCAGCGTCGACGGACGTGATTACCACACGTGGCATGAACTGGCCGACGCGTTCGAGCTTGATATCCATGATTTTAGCGTGTCGGAGATCAATCGCTGACTGAGGGCGAAAAAAATCCCGGCCCTTATCGGGTCGGGATCAAGCTTGCTTATGCAAGAAGCACTTGAAAATTCGTTACACCAGGAAATCTGATGTGAAACAAACCTTATCTGCAATTTTTTTGCCTGACAAGTAAATAATTCTCACTAAAATGATAAATATAACTAATGATTGAAAGATCACCCGGTTACGCGCACCCTAGGTGTTCAGGCATCCTGGCAGAGCTTTCTTCGCTCGCCCGGCACCAGTTCATCTTCACGGAATGCTTCCCGTTTGACGCCAAAGCCGTCGTACCAGCGACACTCCACCATTCCGCTGGCATACCCGGTAACGATCATGCGTGGGCCACCCTCTTTGGAGGTGACTTCCTCACTGACAGAAAAGACCATACCTGCCTCCTGTATCAAGAGAAACCTTTACACCTTAGACGACAAAGAAGGGTTTTGCGTAATCAACCCTGCGACAATTAGTGCGAAACTCCGCGCACTCTGGCGACGGTTTTCACCAGCAGCACCACTATTGCGCCAATGATAAATCCGAGCACCAGATTCAGCAGGGTCGGAAGCATCAGCGCAATCAATGCACTTTGCTGTTGGGCAAAATGTTCAATCGCATGATGCAGCGGTGTTATTCCGTGCACCACAATTCCGCCGCCAACCAAAAACATCGCCAGCGTGCCGACCACGGAAAGTGTTTTCATAAGCCAGGGAGCAACGACCAGCAATCCTTTACCCAGCGACTGGGCCAGCGTACTGCGCTTTTCAGCCAACCAGTATCCGATATCATCGAGCTTAACGATAATCCCGACCAGGCCGTAGACTCCCACAGTCACCACTAACGCGATGCCAGATAACACCAACACCTGATTCAACAATGGCGCATCCGCTACAATCCCCAGCGTAATCGCGACAATCTCAGCAGATAAAATAAAGTCGGTTCGTATCGCCCCTTTGATTTTATCTTTCTCAAAGGTGAGTGGATCCTGCGCTGCCAAAGATGTCAGACGCTGCTGACGCTCTTCTGAGGTCTCTTTGTGCTTACGCGCTTCCAGGGTATGGAGAACTTTTTCTACACCTTCAAAACAGAGGAACGCCCCGCCTACCATTAATAAGGGGGTGAT